>CAJBMJ010000383.1 GCA_903954045.1 uncultured beta proteobacterium
CAGAATATTTCCTCCAGTCCATCCGGCACACGCCGCTCCTTGTTGAAGATGCTGGCCAGTGCGCCCATGTTGCCTCTGGGCGGACTGGGCGCCGGATCCTTGTTGGGGGGATGTGCCACCGCAGACATGCCTGTCACCGCATCATCGTTCGCCACAGCATCTTTCACCTCCATGGCTGCCCCTTCTCTGGCCAACCCCGCCGCAATGGCCACCACTCTGGTGGAGTCGTCCCTGCAGGTTCGGTCGAAAGACGGCACCGCTCACAGCTACAAACTGGCCTACACGCCCTTCTTTGTGACCGGTGACATGGTGTCTGACGGCAATGGCGGTCAGGTGCTTGCCGGTGGCTACTTCAACATACTCAACAAACCCATCCTGGACACTTCGGTGGTGGGCAAAGAGCGTCAGTTTTTTTCGGACTGCCCGGACGGAACGTCTCTCCTGAAGCTCCCCAAGGCCAGTGTCAAGGGCGTCAAGGGCAATGCGGTTTTCGCTGTCGTGCAGTTTGAATACAACTCGGCCGATCAGAAGGGTGCACGGACCTACGGCACTTTGCCCTCCCCCATAGCGGTCCTCACGCTGGACCAGGATCCCGCCACCGGCAAACTTCAGTTGGTGAAGTACCACAACGTGGATACATCACAGGCGCAAGGTCTGTGGATTGCCTGTGGATCGAGCCTGTCGCCCTGGAATACGCACCTTTCCAGTGAAGAGTACGAACCCGATGCCCACTTTATTGCAGACAACAAGATGTTCAAAGCCTACAGCAAAAGCCTGTTTGGCGATGAAAACGTGGCCAATCCCTATCACTATGGACACATGCCGGAAGTGACTGTCCATGCAGATGGAACCGGTACCTTGGTCAAGCACTATTGCATGGGACGTATCTCTCACGAACTGGTCGAAGTGATGCCCGACAACCGCACCGTGCTGATGGGTGACGACTGCACCAACAGCGGCTATTTCATGTTCATTGCAGACACTGAAAAGAATTTGTCTGCGGGCACCTTGTACGTCGCCAAACTCGGGAGCGGCTTCTCGATCAATCCGGCAGACCCAAGCTGCAAACTCAGCTGGATCAAGCTGGGGCATGCGACCAGTGCCGAGATCGAAAAAATGGTTGACCGACTCAAGCCGTCTGACATCATGACGGTGCTCAAGTCCGACCCCAAGGACGCCAGCTTCACCAAAGTGTTCTATAACGGCACAGCCAACTGGATCAAGGTGAAGCCGGGCATGGAGAAGGCCGCTGCCTTTTTGGAGACCCACCGCTATGCCTACCTAATGGGCGGCAGCATGGGATTTTCCAAGATGGAAGGGACCACCGTCAACATCAAGGACAAGGTAGCCTACTCAGCCCTGCAGAACATTCAGGACTCCATGATAAAAACCGGCAAAGGCTGGAACGAGGCCAGCGGTATAGCGCTGGAGAAGCCCCTCATTGCGGGAGGCGTCATGGCCCTGCCCTTGGGCGGTGGACAAGCCGATCTGAGCGGTCACCCGATCAAGAGTGAATGGGTACCCCACACGATACGGGCCCTGCTGATGGGTGAAGACATTGCACCCGACGCCCTTGGCAATCTGGCCCATCCCGACAAAATATCGAACCCTGACAATCTGAAGTTTTCCGAGAAGTTGCGCACCCTGTTTATTGGCGAAGACAGCGGCACCCATGTCAACAACTTCGTCTGGGCCTACAACGTTGACACCCGTCAACTCAGCCGCATCATGTCGATGCCCTCTGGCGCCGAGGCCACAGGCTTGGGTGTTGTAGATGACCTCAATGGCTGGACCTACATCACCAGCAATTTCCAGCACGCAGGTGAGTGGATTCCCAAACTGCACGGTAAAGTTCAAGCCACTTTGGATCCTCTGGTTCGCGCCAAGTACAAAAACCGCTTTGGTGCCGCAGTGGGTTATCTGACCGGGGTGCGCTCCCTATAATGAAATCGCCCTAGCAAAAAAGGGCGTACTTTCAACTTCATAAAGGGGGCATGCAAATGTTCAAAACAGTATTGACGACAACGATCGCAGCTTTTGTTTTGGTGGGCTGTGCAAACCAGCGCTTTAATGTGGCAGGCGATCTCTCAACGGCTCCAAAGTCCGAGGAAAGCCAGACCTTTTTTGTAAGCGGCATTGGCCAGCAAAAAACGGTGGATGCTGCCAAGGTGTGCGGCGGCGCCGCCAAGGTTGATGGTGTAGCCGTGGAACAGGCTCCTTTGGACGTGTTACTGGGCGTGGTGACGTTCGGCATCTACACACCCCGCACTGCTCGGGTGTACTGCAAATAATCCGCGTAAATCGCACGATTGAGCCCTTCCTGGAAGGGCTTTTTTATTTCCCCAATGCGGCTCACCAGGCATCTATTGCTCTAACCGTTCCGTGGGTCGCCACCACAGCACCCTCCAGCCCCTTCAGCAGCCACTGACGGGTGTCTGCGGGGTCAATGACTGCATCAATCTCCAGCGTGGTGGCCATTTGCTGGGCGCTGCCGTTGTCATACTGGCGGGCCAGCAGCTGGTCAAACAGAGCCTGGCGCTCTGGGCCCTCTGGCACCACCTCAAGCTCTTTTCTGAAGCCCAGATGCACAGCGCCTTCCAGCCCCATGGCCCCAAACTCACCGGTGGGCCAAGCCACTGTAAAGAGTGGTGAGTGGAAGCCCCCCGCCGTCATCGCCATGGCACCCAGGCCATATCCCTTTCGAAGCACTACGCTCAAGAATGGGACACGCAAGTGCGCTGCTGCAATGAACATTCGGCTTACATGGCGCACCTGTGCAGTGGCTTCGGTATCTGGCCCGACCATAAACCCAGGAGTGTCAACCAGGCTGACGATCGGCAAACCGTGCGCATTGCACAGTTGCATGAAGCGGGCGGCCTTGTCGGCTGCATCGGCATCGATGGCACCGCCCAGATGTTGTGGATTGTTGGCCAACAGTCCTACAGGACGTCCCTCAATACGTGCCAATGCCGTGTGAATGCCTACACCAAAGCCCGTACGCAACATCAACAGGCTACCGGTATCGGCAATGCCCTCCAATGCGGCGCGCGTGTCATACACACGCAATCGGTTTTCAGGAACCACATCTCGTAGCATTTGTGCCGATGGTTCTGTCCACGCAGACTGCGTTCCCTGAAAGAATGACAGGTAATGCCGGGACGAGACCACTGCCTGCGCCTCATCGTTGACCAGAATATCGATCACGCCGTTGCCATGCTGCACCGCGGCCGGGCCAATCTGCTCGGGTTTGAATACACCCAGGCCACCCCCCTCTACCATCGCGGGGCCACCCATGCCTATGTTGCTGCCCCGCGTGGCAATAATCACATCGCAGCATCCCAAAAGCGCAGCGTTGCCTGCAAAGCAGCGCCCTGCGGCAATGCCCACGACCGGAACCTGCCCGTTGAGACGGGCAAAGCTGGCAAAGGTGCTGACGTGAAGCCCGGCAACGATGGGCATGTCTACATCCCCGGGGCGCCCGCCTCCGCCCTCAGCGAACAAAACCACCGGCAGTTTATTTTGCAGGGCCAGACCCAGCATGCGGTCGGTCTTCTGGTGATTGCGCATGCCCTGGGTTCCGGCCAGCACCGTGGCGTCATAGGCCATCACGACGGTGCGTTGCCCATTAACGCTGCCTGTGCCCGTCACCATACCATCTGCTGGCGTATTGGCAATCAGGTCTTCTTCACTGCGCCGGCTGCGCTGCGCCGCCACCGCCAAGGCTCCGTATTCCAGAAAGGAGTTGGCATCGCACAGGTCTGCAATGTTCTCGCGCGCCGTGCGCATGCCCAGCGCGTGGCGCTTGGCCACTGCCTGCGGCCGGCTGCTGTCAAGCGTCAGAGTGAGGCGGTTCTGGAGCTTTTGCAGGTCAGGCCGCACCGCAAGTGTTGCTGCAGACACTTCGTCGGCCAAATTTGTAGGCAAATCGCCCTCTAGCCCAATCAAATCCTGCACAAGCAGCTCCCATTTTGATAGCAAATCGCCCTCTGAAACCGATTCTCCTGGAGCAAAGTAGATCTCACGAATACGCGCCGCGTGGGTCGCACGAAGCTCGTGCTCCATCTTCATGGCTTCCAGAATCACCAGTACGTCCCCCGCTCGAACGACTGCGCCCGGCTGAACCATCCATTGAACCAACTGGCCTTGTAGGGGAGAATGAAATTCGGACATGCAGTGACCCAAAACGTGATTAGCCTGCATTTTGCGATACGCTGGATGCAAGAGGAGATCGAACTGTGAACCTGGAACCGCTGATTGAGCTCACCCGTGGTGGGCTACGAGAAAACCTTCACTTTGGAGCAGTTGCTGTAGTCAATACGGGTGGCGCGTTGCTGGCCCATGCGGGCGATCCGCATTGGGTTACTTTCACCCGTTCCACGCTCAAAGCCTTGCAGGCGCTGCCTTTCGTTCAAAGTGGCGGTCCCGCACATTTCGGCTTTACCGCAGCGCAGGTGGCGTTGCTGTGTGCCAGCCACAACGGAGAGAACAAGCATGTGGAGGCCGCCAATGGCATGCTGACCCAGTGTGGCGAGACATACGCCAGCTTGCGCTGCGGTTGTCATGTGCCACTGCAATTCACTTTTTTTGACAAGGCTCCACCTGCGGATGCTGCATTCACCGAAGCCCACAACAACTGCAGCGGCAAACACGCCGGCTTTGTGGCCTACTGCGTACAGCACAGTTTGCCGCTGGACGACTACACCGCCAGCGACCACCCCTTGCAAAAGGCCATCCGGCGCAAAGTCGCCCGTGCTGCAGGTCTGACAGAAGAGGATTTGAAAATGGGTATTGATGGCTGCTCTGCGCCCAACTACGCCATGCCCCTGTCCAAACTGGCCTATAGCTACGCCCGTTTGGCCAGTGGAGCCAACGACCCGGAGTTTGGTGAGAGTTTTGCTGTGCTGTCTGAAGCCATGACGGCATACCCCGACATGGTGAGCGGTACGGGTCGCAACGACCTGGACTTCATGCTGGCCGGTCGGGGCGACTGGGTCTCCAAGGTGGGGGCCGACGGCGTACAGGTTGTGGGAAGCAAAAGTCGGGGAGAAGCGTTTGCCATCAAGATCATTGACGGAAACAAGCCTGCCCTGTTTGCCGCCAGTGTGGAAGTACTAGACCAACTGGGATGGCTCGACGATGTCCAGCGGGAAGCACTAGAGCCCTGGCGCGCACGCGCCATCATCAATGCCAGAGGCCTCAAGGTCGGCGAGCGGCGCCCTCTTTTCCGGCTGTCCGCCTCGCTTTGAATTGATAGAACTCAAGTTAAAAAAAAACCTGTCGATATGTTCAGAAGCACGGATTCCGTGCGCAAGGAGCGTTCCATGAACATTGCCAACAGTCCCGCAGTTCAATCCACTGCCAATGCCGTAGCCAGCAAGACGGGCGACGCCGTCAACATCCTGATGCTCAAGAAAGCACTCAATGTGCAGGCCCAGGGCGCTGCGGCCCTGTTGCAGGCTTTGCCGCAACCTCCGCTGGCAACGTCGGGCCCGGTGGGCACCAAAGTCAATACCTTCGCCTGAATTGCTGGCGCTTCAACGCGCCAGCAGGGGCGTGGCAAAGCCCCCATCGGCCAGTTTGAAACGGCCGACCAGTCTTTCGAGCACACCAGCCTGGTCGCTCATGGCTCCCGCAGCGGCCGCGCTTTGCTCCACCAGCGCCGCGTTTTGTTGGGTCATTTGCTCCAGTTCTCCCACAGTGGTACTGACCTGTTGCATGTCCTGGCTTTGCTCACTGAATGTGGCGGTAATTTCCTCAACAATGCCGCTAACCCTTTGCACCGACTGCACAATTTCCTGCATCGTCTGTCCGGCTTTATCCACAAGAGCAGTGCCCGTCTCCACGTTACGCACAGAGGTGGTTATCAACTCTTTCACTTCACGCGCTGCTTCTGCAGAACGACCGGCCAGGCTGCGAACCTCGCTGGCTACGACCGCGAATCCACGCCCCTGCTCCCCAGCGCGGGCAGCTTCCACTGCAGCGTTCAAAGCCAGAATGTTGGTCTGGAAAGCGATGCCGTCAATCACTGCAATGATGTCGACAATCTTCTTGGAGGAGCTGTCTATACGGTGCATGGTCTGAACCACCTGACTGACCGACTCGCCACCGTTTTGCGCCACCGCATACGCCGAAGAGGCAAGCGCATTGGCCTCTCGGGCAGAGTCAGCCGACTGAAGCACTGCGTGGCTGAGGTGGTCCATGGTGGATGAGGCGCGTTGCAGGTTGGAGGCTGTTGCCTCGGTGCGGTTGGACAGATCCTGGTTGCCGTGGGCAATTTCGACACTGGCAGCGCCAATGCTCCCAGCCGAATGCTGCACCTGGCCCACAAGCTGGGCCAGTGAGTCGGACATGTGTGACAGGGCCCGCAGCACTTCACCCATCTCGTCTTCGCGCTCGGTGGCTATTCGCAATGTCAGGTCACCCTCACCAATGGCCTTGACCAACCGAACAATCGTGTCCAGGGGTTCGGTCACATTGCGCTGCAGTGCACGGGTGCCGGCGCACACCAGCAAGATGATCAGCCCCATGATGCCCGCAACACCCCACACCGTTTTGAGTCGCTCGTTACCGGCCTTGTCCCGCAACTCCGTGGCACCCTGCTCGGTGAGGCGCACCAGATCCTGCTGCGCAGACATGAAGGCTTTGAGCTGCTGCTGGCTGTCCTGCTGAATGTGGCTCTGTAACTGCGCTGTATCACCGCTGCTTTTCAGACTTAAAGCCCTACCCAGAGACGCCTGTAGCGCCACCGCCCGGGTTTTGGCTGCGTCCATTGCTGCGCGCTCATTGCCGCCTGTCAGCAGAGCCTCCAGAGAGGATTGAAGCTTGTCGAGTTCCTGTTGGGCTTCTTTTTGGCCGCTCTCGAGCAAGGCGGCCGCCTTCTCGTCCGCAGCCAGGGCCATGCCAATGCTGCGCAGGGCCTGCGCCTCGGCCAATCCGCGCCAGCGCGAAGCCATTTCCAGCTTGCTTTGCTGGTCCGATTGCTCCTTGACCGTCGCAGCCTGGGAACTGACTGTGCGCAAAGCAGAGCCGGCCGACATGAGAACCAACCCAATACTCACGGCGATGGCCGGTAACCAGATTTTTGTCTTGATGCTCAAGGCCATGCGCAAATCTCCTTAAAGAAGGTTTGCAAATCCTAAGCGCCATCACTGGCGCAATAGCTACGGGTTTCCCCGTATCAGCCATGGTATTCAGAAGGTTTCCCACTCATCGGATTGAGGGGCGGGATTGGCCCTGGAAGCGGGCTTGGGTGTCGGATCCGGTAAGGATTTGGCGGGCAGGCGCGGGGCGGCTCCAGCTCTCGCGATCTCGGATTTCATCTGCACGATCAAACGCGTAACAGTGCCAGAGGCCTTGCCAAAACCGGTGTCACCCTCCAACAGCTTCTCGGTCTGTGCACTGTCAGCTCCCTGATTGACGGCACGGGCAACCTTGCCTGCCTCCTGATGAAAGGACTTGTGGGCATCTACCAAGGCGACAAAGGTCGGTTTACCACCGTATTTGGATTTGCCCGCACCGTGCAACCAGATTCCAAGTTCGCAACAATCATCTCGGCCCACTTTTTCGGCATCCAGGTGCTCATGTTTTTGTGCCGCCAATCGAAGCTTAGAGCGCCAATCCGCATGGGCCTTGATGGCATTGTCCAGATTGATATTGGCTGGCGAGGCCGGTAGCGGTATTGCATTGGACAACGCCTGTCTGGGAGAAACTTGCCGTGTACTGAGCCGTGCACCAGATGCTGATCCATCTGCGGAAAAGACCGCAACTGTCTGAACCAACTCCTGCGCCTGCGACTTCAGGCTGCTGGCTGCTGCGGCCATCTGCTCTACCAGGGCCGCATTCTGCTGGGTGGCCTGGTCCATTTGGGAGACCGCCTCACTCACTTCAGAAACGCCGTGGGCCTGCTCCTGGGTAGCGGCACTGATTTCACCCATGATGTCCGTTACCCGGCGAATACTGGTAACAACTTCGTCCATGGTCGCGCCTGCTTCACCGACCAGCGTGGTGCCTTGCCCGACCCGCTCGACACTGGCGCCAATCAGCGACTTGATTTCTTTCGCGGCTTCTGCCGATCTGCCCGCCAGGGATCGGACCTCACTGGCGACCACCGCAAATCCTCTGCCTTGCTCACCGGCACGCGCGGCCTCAACCGCTGCATTCAGGGCAAGAATATTGGTCTGAAACGCAATGCCATCGATCACGCTGATGATGTCTGAAATCTTGCGCGAACTTTCATTGATGCCCTGCATGGTTTCCACCACCTTGGCAACCACTTCGCCACCTCTTGCCGCCACGGAACTTGCGTTCATCGCCAGCTGGTTGGCCTGACGGGCACTTTCTGCGCTCTGTTGTACCGTCGAAGTCAAGGCCACCATGCTGCTGGTGGTGCGTTGCAGGTTAGCTGCTGTTTGCTCTGTTCTATCGCTCAGATCATGGTTGCCACTTGCAATCTCGGCGGCCGCCACCTCAATGCCGGAAGAGCCGGAACGCACCGCAGCCACCGCGCCATTCATTCGGTCCAGCGTGGCCTTGAGCGCATTGCCGCCCTGCGTCTGGGTGGGAACATCCTGAACTTGCAAGGAAATTCCCTCTTCCCGGTTGACGCTGCTCACCAGCTGCCCCAGCTCCTCGCCTTCCATGGAGGCACTGCGCATGCGCACCGCCAACACGACTTCTACTGCCGCCTGAACCACCACATAGGCGGCATGCAGGATGATGCGCATGAAGTCCGGTTCCGAAATGCAATATAGCCCCCAGCCCATCGCCTGCAGCCGGTCAAACGCAACGTGATGCACCGCAAACAGTGCTGCCCCGAAAACAATGACTTTCCAGTCCAGGTACACCAGCAAAAACGCGAGCACCACAAAAACGCCAAAGTGCATCTCAATCATGCCGCGCGCCAGCTGGATATGCAGAGCCACAAAGGCCACCAGCACAAATGTCAGCATATACCGGCTGGCAACTGTGCCGCGACCCAGGGCATATCCGCCGCCTGCGATCAGCAACAAGACCAAGGTCGAACCAAGCGCCAAACCATTGTCCACGAACTGCATTCCCAAAACCACAGTGGCCAAGGCACTCAAGCCGATGGCCACCAGCAGGACTCTGTCGCCCAGAAATGCCTGTTGTGACATGGCTGATTGATTTTGATTGGGCATGCAAGCGACTCCAGAAAGTGATGTGTCTTACTCAGTTTCAAAGTCTAACAAGAAATACTCCATGCAGTACTTCGGGTTTGTGCGTACTCCTGCGATGCTAAGCTCAAGCCCATTAAGAAATATCAGGAGGGTCAGATATGCGGGTTACTCGTTTCATCAAAGCGGCCGTCGCCCTTACTTTTTTTGCAGTTCACCTGCTCTCTATGGCCCAGCCAGTGGGCCCTCAAACCATTGCATTTGCGCAAGACACTCTGAAGAACGACTTCCGCAAGGCCCAGGTGTTTGAGGTCCGCGATGAGGTCGCCAGGTTTCCAGGTTTGAAATTCGTTTACTCGGATGCCGAAGGCCAGACCTCCATGCTCATCCGCCAGATCGAACAGTTCATTGCCCAGAAAGTGGATGTTCTGGTCGTTGGCACCAACGACGAGAAGGCGGTTGTGCCAGTCGTCAGCAAGGCTTACAAATCCGGTATCCCGGTCATTATTCTGGACCGGGGTATCAAGGGCACAGACTTCAGCACATTTATCAATTCCGACAATGTGAGCATTGGCGCCATGGGAGCGGAGTACATCGCAGATAAGCTTGGCGGCAAGGGGCAGGTGCTGTTGCTGGAGGGGCTGAAAACAGCCGATGTGACCCATTTGCGCAGCAAGGGATTTCTCGATGTCATGGCCAAGCATCCAGGCATCAAGGTCATCAAACGCACCGGAAACTATCTGCGCAAAGATGCGCTGGTTGAGATGGACAAACTGCTGGCGCTGGGCGTGCGGGTGGATGCCATTTTTGCAGAGAGCGACAGCATGCTCAGCGGTGCACGGGTTGCCATGGAAAGCCACAAGGTGGATCCGCGCAAAGTGATAACTGTAGGCTGCGACTTCACCAGTGAAGCGCGTGATGCTATTCGTGCAGGAACCCAGTCCGGATCTGTGCTCTTTCCGCTGGGCGGGAAAAAATCGGTGGAAATCGCGCAAAAACTGCTCGCCAAAGAAGCCGTCCCAAAGCATGTGGTCATACCGGTCAAACTGGTCACCCGGGACAATCTGGATCAGGTAACCCCGATTTTCTGACCTGGCTCACAAGCAGTGAAACTCCTCCAGCGCCTTCAGCGCAATCTCACGCCCAAGCTGTCTCTGATGGTTACGCTGGCGGTGCTGCTGGTGCTGCTGGTACTGGGCGTGTACTTTGACCTTTTCCTGCGCAGCAGCTTTTTGGAAGACACCAGCAAACGGATGCAACATGCCTATGTTCGGCTGAGCTACAACCTCAACCGCCTGGAAGAGGGCTTGACAGACGGTGCCTCATTCGCAAAAACCGACGAGCGGTTGTTGGCATCCATGGAACTGGTCAACCGATACCAGGACAAGAGTCGCTACAACACCTTTCTGATAGATGAGGAAAAAAAGACATTGGCCCTGGAGTTGCTCAACCGGGTAAAACTCTCACTGAACAGCGACATTGCCTTGTTTGGCCAGGACGACGAGTTAATCGCCTATGCCTATCGCAGCGAGGGGCGATACGTCCTGGGTTACTTGTCGTTCAGCGGTGGCAAAGCACAAATCATGCAGAGGCAAGAGACGGAGTCAGAGTTTCGACCAGCCGAGCTTCCTCCAACGGGAAATATCGCTCGCATCCACACGCCTTATTACTCCAATGAACTGATCGCGGATGGCGCTGTGATTACCTACCACCGGCTCGAAGACAAACTCGTTGTCAAAAGCCACCAACGGGTGGCCGACCAGGGTGCCCAAAAGCCCTCTGGTCACCTTGAAATTTCCCACTATCTGGACGCTGCCTCTTTCCGCCAGATGTCCAAGGATTTCGACATTCAGATTTCGCACTCATTTGACCCGCATTTTGATGTTCCGACGCCGACTTTGGACCAGCGCCAGGACCTGGAAAATTTGCGGGCAAGTCGGTCAGGCGAGCTGTACGTTGCCGTGATGCACAAGGCCACGCTCAATGGACCCGTCTACTTCAACGTGGCGCTAGACCGCTCCGAACACAGTGCCGTCATCAACTCACACCGCATCCGCTTTCTGATACTCATGATCACGGCGGGCGTCGGCATACTTCTTCTGGCAAGGTATGTGATTCGCCGCAACCTGGAGCTTCCCTTGCAAGCCCTTATGGGACAGATCCAGAAGGTTGAACAGGGTGTTTACTCACCTTCTGAGCCCGTCAAAACTGGAGATGAACTGGAAATCATCTCTGCCAACGTCAACAAGCTGGCATTGGCCGTGCAGGAACGTGAATCCTCGCTGGAGAACGCCCGCAACCAGCAGGAATTTCTGTCCAACCACGATGCCTTGACAGGCCTGCCCAATCGCAGGTTCTTTGCGCAGCGCATGGAACACGCACTGGATATGGTGCGCCGCAATCAGAGCGAACTGGCAGTCTTCTTTTTGGACCTGGACCAATTCAAGCTGATCAACGACACGCTGGGCCACGACGTCGGCGATGCTTTGCTGGTTCAAATCAGTGAACGGCTGCAGAAGAATGTGCGCAGCACCGACACCCTGGCCCGCATTGGCGGAGACGAATTCAACGTGCTGGTGGAACGTGTGCGCGACGAGACCGAGGTAGAACTGATCGTCAACAAGTACATGGCACTTTTCAATGAGCCATTCAACTGCGGTCTGCATGAAATCAGCACCACCGTCAGTATTGGTGTGTCGATGTACCCCAAAGACGGTACTGACAGCGTGTCACTGCTCAAGCATGCCGACCTTGCCGTGTACCGCGCCAAAGACCGGGGGCGGGACACCTACAGCTTTTTCTCTGAAGAGTTGTCTCAGCGCGCCAGCCTGCGAGCAGAAATGATCCATGCCCTCAAAGGCGCTCTGGATGATGATGCAGATCAGTTTTCTCTGGCGTATCAACCCAAGGTGAATACCACCACGGGAAAAATGGTGGCGGCAGAGGCGCTCATTCGCTGGAGAGCACCGGGCTTTGGCAACGTGCCACCCGTGCAATTCATTCCCATCGCGGAAGAAACCGGCCAAATTCTTGCCATAGGCGAGTGGGTGTTGCGACAAGGGTGCAAAGATCTGGCAACGCTGAACCGAGCGGGCATTCATTTACAACACCTCAGCATGAATGTATCCAACGTCCAGCTGCGTAGCGGCACAGAACTGGGCTTGATCATTCGCCAAGCCATTGCTGCAAACCAGCTGGATCCGGCCCAGATAGAGCTCGAAATCACCGAAAGTTACATTGCCAAGGACGTAGGGCATGCCGTCACGACACTGCACGAACTGCGAGCGCTGGGCGTGCAACTGGCCATTGACGACTTTGGAACCGGCTATTCGTCCATGAGTTATTTGCAAAGACTGCCGTTTACCCGCATCAAGATTGACAAGTCCTTTATCGACGGACTCCCCCACAAACATGAAAGCCAGTCTCTGACCCGCGCCATTCTGGGCCTGGCCAAAAACTTCAACATGAAAACCACTGCTGAAGGGGTGGAGACCGCAGAACAACTCAAGTTTTTGCAAGATGAGTTATGTGACGAGATCCAAGGATATTTTTACGCCAAGCCCATGCCGCTGGCCGACCTGATGGCCTATGCCAGGCGTGAAGCCTGACAACTCCATACAAACTTTTCCAGCTTCAGGTATGCAGCAAAGTGCGCTCGCCATCGGCGTGGCGCAAACGCTGGGCCAGCGTGCGCGAGATAGCCGTCATTAGCAGCAGGGACAGTTTCTTGTGGTTCTCAGTCAGCAGATGAAACTGTTCCCGTGTCAGCACAAAAACCTCTATGTCCGTCTGGGCAATGGCATTGTCACTGCGGGCGTGCTCGTCCAGAAATGACATGCCACCAAAGAAATCGCCCCGACCGTAACTGGCTATGTGGTGCACCTGTCTGCTGCCTGCAATAGGCGCAGTAATGCGAACCGATCCGGTACGTATCAGGTATAGCTCAGGCTCATCGTCGCCAATGGCGTAAATGGTCTCGCCAGCCTTGTATTCCCTTTTCTGCATGCGGGATTCGAGCTCGGCCATGGTGGCATCCTTGTGACCCTGGAACAAATCCATCTCCTGCAGGTTCAGAGGTGTCTCCGCCAACTCCGGCTTCTCCAGATCACCCACTATTTTGTCTTCAACCCATTCAATGGCGGCGGGAAGGGTCTTGAATACCTGCACTGCCCCGCTGTCGTCAATCAGTCCGGTCTGACGGAGAAACTCCACCAGATTGCGGCCATTGGGCAACTGCTCGCGCACATGACTGAGCAGCAACGGAACGCCCCTTTCTTTGAGTACATCGCGCACCAGGTTAAGCATGTTCGCCGCAGTGATGTCGACCGACTGCACCCGGCGCAGATCCAGAATCACATAGTCCCGAATTTTCAGTTCGGGCTCCAGCGCGGAATACAGCTCGTAGGTGGTGCCAAAAAAGAGGCTGCCCTGAAGCTCAAAAATAATGGCCTTGTCGCCTTTTTGGGCAATCAGCCGCATCTCTGCTTCCGGGCGGTACCAGGTGGAAGATCGCTGGTTAACGAAGGTTTTGTGGCGCACCACCGTGCCCCCTACCTGCTCGCGCACAAACAACAAAATGGACAGAGCCACACCGGCGGCGGCGGCGGCAATCAGCCCTATCGTCAAGGCAAAGGCGATCACCACCATCACCACGGCAAAGTCGAAGACAGTGGCGCGGGACTCCAGAAACTTCAGTGGCTTGGGATCGATCATGCGCAACCCCACCACTATCAAAATACCAGCCAGTGTGGCGATGGGAATCCAAGCCAGAAACTTGCCCAGCACCAGAGCGGCCACCAACACCAATGCGC
Source organism: uncultured beta proteobacterium (assembly GCA_903954045.1). Classification (GTDB taxonomy): domain Bacteria; phylum Pseudomonadota; class Gammaproteobacteria; order Burkholderiales; family Burkholderiaceae_C; genus Allorhodoferax. The sequence goes on from CAJBMJ010000383.1 coordinate 13,946, forward strand.
CCTCCACAATGCCTGAAACACGTGTCGAGGCACCGCTAGAGAGGTTCACCATACTGGCGCCCATGGTGCCTGCGCCAGGAATGCCTCCAATTGCGGAAGCACTGATGTTGGCAAGGCCCTGTGCAAAAAGCTCACGGTTGGGTTCATGGCGGGTGCGGGTCATCTGGTCGATCACCACGCAAGTCTTCAGAGTATCGATGGATAACAGAGCGGCCAATGTGAGCGCGCTGCCAAACAAAGCAGCAATCTGCGACAACTTCAGGTCGCCGATGTCATTCCAGCGGCCAGTGATGGTGGCCAGATAGCCTTCCCCCGACGCCCCCAAAGCACCCAGCACCAGGCGGTTATCCGTCAACGTCTGCATGGAAACGTCGTTCTGGGCCAGGCCTACATAGGCCAACACACCCGCAACCAGACCAAGAATGGTGCTGGGAATAGCTTGCGTGAACCTGGGCGAGATGAGGGCTACGCCTACCGTGGTCAGTCCCACAATGATGCTGCGCATGTCCCACATTTCTGGCGCAATACCCACAGCCCACCAACTCAAGTCAGGCGAAGCGCCCACAAACCGAGGAATCTGGCTGCCGATGATGATCAGCCCCACGCCGCTGAGGTAGCCGCTCACCACCGTGTAGGGGATGTACTTGATGAGACGCCCCGCGCCCATGAAGCCAATGAACATCTGGATCAGGCCAGTGAGGATGCCGAGCACCGTCAGCAGGAGCACAATGGTTTGCGGACTAGCTCCCTGGCGCACCAGCTCGATGGCGAAGGCCGACAGAACGGCTGCTGCGGGAGCGCAGGGTGCGCTGATCAAGCGGTCGGTACCGCCAAAAGTGGGGGCGATAAGGCCCAGTGCCGTTGCACCCAAAATGCCGGCCAAGGCGCCAAAGACCGCGTATTGGGGGCTAATGGCAGAATAAATCGTGACACCAAAGGCAACTGAGGCGGGCAAAGCCACCAGCATGGAGGCAAAGCCACCCCAGAAATCCCCCGGAATTTTGAACTTGGCCATCTGATTGGTAATTGAAAACATGTTGTCCCCCGTCATCCACAGTCTAAACGCACCGCTCAGGGATGCATGAATACCGACTGCGCGGTATGCTTGTATCCATGAAAAAAATACCTGCTTTACTGCTGCTAGGGGCCACAGCTGTCGCCCAGGCGCAAGACTTTGAAAGCGTGACCGACCTCAAGCCGGGTCTGCAACCCAAGTACATTCTGGGCGCCGCGCAGGAGCGCTGGTCCGGCGGGCAGGTCAACTGGTATTACAACCCTGCAAACCAGCCCTCTAACCTAACCCAGAACCAGGTCATTGCCGCCATCACCACCGCCACGGCGCGCTGGTCGGCCATGTGCAATCTGACCTTTACCTACCTGGGAACTACCGCCGCAGAGCCCAGCATTGAAAGCGCAAGCTCTGCCTCTGACCGCCTCAAC
>CAJBMJ010000384.1 GCA_903954045.1 uncultured beta proteobacterium
ATCTCCAGTTCTTCTTCTTTTTCCAGCGCCGTTCGCCGCGTACACCGTCTTCCTTCATGCCCAGATAGAACTCCTTGATGTCGTCCTTCTCCCGCAGGTGGGCGCAGGTGTCTTCCATAACGATACGGCCGTTCTCCAGCACATAGCCGTAATCCGATGCATTGAGCGCCATGTTGGCGTTCTGCTCGACCAGCAGAATAGTGGTGCCGCGCTCGCGGTTGATGCGCACCACGATCTCGAAAATTTCCTTAGTCAGCTTGGGGCTCAGGCCCAGACTTGGCTCGTCGAGCAGGATCAGGTCTGGGTTCGCCATCAGGGCCCGCGAGATGGCCAGCATTTGTTGCTGTCCGCCCGACAGCAGGCCAGCATCTTGCGTTGTTCGTTCTTTCAGAATGGGGAAGTAGCTATACACCGTCTCCATGTCACGCGCCACGCCGTCGCGGTCAGAGCGGGTGTAGGCACCCATGAGCAGGTTGTCGTGTACCGAGAGCAGCGGAAAAACTTCGCGCCCCTCGGGCACATGGCTCAAGCCCTGCTGCACGATAAAGGAAGGATCTTTGGCGGTGATGGCTTCACCTTTGAACTCGATCGAACCTTTGCGTGGATCGATGATCCCCGAAATGGTTTTAAGAATAGTGGTCTTGCCAGCGCCGTTGGAGCCCAGCACCGCGGCAATTTCGCCGCGGCGGACCTGCAGGCTGACACCGCGAATGGCCTTGATGGGGCCATACGAACTCTCTACGTTGAGCAGTTTGAGGACGGGCAAGTCGCTGATGGCGGGAGGCACCGTGCTCATGGGGTATGTGCCTCCACGCTTGTCGCTCCGCGTACTGCGCTGCCCCCCGAGGGGACCCTCGCGCCTAGGGGCGGTCCGTCGGCGCTCAAGTTCCTCCTGAGAGACGACACATCGTCAATCGAGCCGAGGTAGGCCTCGATGACGCCGGGGTCTGTCTGCACTTCGCGCGGTGTGCCCATGGCCAACACTTCACCCTGGTTCATCGCCAGCACCCGGTCAGATACCTTGCTTACCAGTGTCATGTCATGTTCCACCATCAGTACGGTGATTCCCAACTCGTTTTTGATATCCTGAATCCAGAAGGCCATGTCGTCGGTTTCTTCCACATTCAGTCCGGAAGAAGGCTCGTCAAGTAACAGCAGCTTGGGTTCAGTGCACAGTGCACGGGCCATTTCCACCACTTTGCGCACACCATAGGGCAGACCGGCTACCAAGGTGTCGCGGTAGTGCTGCAGGTCCAGCAACTCGATGATCTCCTCGGCCTTCTGACGTGATTTCAACTCGGTCTCGCGGACCCTGGAGGTGAAAAACATGTCTTGCCACAGCCCGGTTGTGCGGTGGGTATGGCGGCCAATGAGCAGGTTGTGCAGCACGCTGGCATGCTCGAACAACTCGATGTTCTGAAAGGTTCGGGCAATGCCCAGCGAAGCCACGTTTTGTGGGGGCTGGTCGGTGAGTTTGAGCATGCCCTTGGGACCAGCGTAGTCAATCTCGCCGCTGGTCGGCGTGTAGATGCGGCTGATCAGGTTAAACACCGTCGTCTTGCCTGCGCCATTGGGACCGATCAAGGTGAATACCTCGCCCTGTTTTACGTCGAAGCTCACCTTGTTGACGGCCAGCACGCCACCAAAGCGAACGCTCAGGTTCTTGGCGGAAAGAAGTAGGTTGTCCATCATTTCAGCCTATCGGACTTTTGGAACGACTTCTGCCGCTTGAACATGCCTTTGCGGTAGAACGGGAACATTTGCAGGTAGGTACGAATCTTCAACCAGCGCCCATAAATGCCCATGGGCTCAAACAACACAAAGAGAATCAGTACCCCTCCGTAGAGTACATTTTTCAGCCCCGGTGCCTGACCGATTGCATCAGGCAGGACCTCTTTCACCAGCGAGATGACCTGCGGCATGCTGATCAGGAAGGCCGCACCCAGGAAGGCTCCATGGACCGAGCCCAGACCGCCAACCACGATCATCAGCAGCAAATCGATCGACTGCAAAATGTTGAACTGGTCTGGCGAAATGAACTGCAGTTTGTGCGCATACAAGGCACCCGCCACTCCGGTCAATGCGGCCGAGATGGCAAAGGCCATGGTCTTGTACTGCGCCAAATGGATCCCCATGCTCTGCGCGGAAATTTCTGAGTCCCGGATCGCAACAAATGCGCGACCGGTCGGCGAGCGAAGCAGGTTGAGTATTCCCAACGTGGCCAGAACGGTCAGAACCAGACACAGAAAGTAGAAGCCTTCGTTACTTTCGATAGTCCAGCCGAACATTTCGGGTTTCTTGACCGCAATTCCGGCATTTCCTTTGGTCACAGACTCCCACCGCGCAAGCACTTCTTCCACGATGAAGCCGAAGGACAGAGTCGCCATGCCAAGGTAAATGCCTTTGAGGCGCAAAGCCGGCAGGCCGACCACCAGGCCTACGGAAGCGGACAACCCGGCGGCGCAAGCCAATGCCAAGGGGAAGGGCATGCCCGCATTGGTCAGTACCGCTTGCGTATAGGCACCGACCCCCAGAAAAGCGGCGTGCCCCAAAGAAAAGAGCCCGGTGAAGCCGGCCAGCAACATGAGTCCCAGGCCCGCGATGGAGTAAATCAGCACAAAGGTCAGCTGGGCCAGCCAATACTCGGCAAAAAGCCAGGGGGCAGCGACAAGCAGCAGCATCAGGGTGCTGTACCAGAATACGTGCCCGCCGTGTTTTGCAAGCTTGAGGTCTTGCGCGTAGTCGGTCTTGAAGATGAAACGCATGTCAGACTTTCTTACGCAGTTTTTCGCCGAACAGTCCGTTGGGCTTCACCATTAGCATGATCAGCACCACGACATAGGCGGCAATATCCTTGAAGCCATCGGGCAAATAGAAGCCGGCGAATGACTCGACCAGGCCAATAATCAGTCCGCCTACGATCGCTCCTGGCAGGCTGCTGAACCCGCCCACGACCGCAGCAGGAAACGCCTTGAGTCCGATAAAGCCCATGTTGGCATGCACAAAGGTGATGGGAGCCAGCAACAGTCCAGCGATGGCCGCCACTGCAGCCGCCATGCCCCAGGCGATGCCGTTGAGCCGCTTGACGGGTATGCCCATGTAGTACGCAGCCAACTGGTTTTGTGATGCAGCCTGCATGGCGATGCCAAGTTTGCTGTAGCGAAAGATGGCAAACAGCACGGCGCAAAGCACTGCGGTGACGGCGATGACCACCATGTGCTCCACGTTGAACACCACTGCACCGATGCCGTTGGCGTCGCCACCAAGCTTCCAGATTTCGTCTTTGTAAGGGACAGGGAGTGCCATGGTTTCCGTGCCGATCACCGGAATCATCGTAATCAGGCCGCGTGCAACATAGCCAATGCCGATGGTCAGCATGACAATTGAAAAAGCGGGCTGCCCGAGGATGGGCCGGATCACAAGGCGCTCAAGAGAGACGCCCACCAAGGCGATCGCGCCTATCGCGCAGATGACAGAAAGCCAGTAGGGAAACCCCAGCATCTTGAGCCCGACCAGTCCACCGAAAGCGCCCAGCATCATCAGTTCGCCCTGGGCAAAACTGACAGTTTCTGTCGCCTTGTAAATGAGCACGAAGCCCAGCGCAATCAGCCCGTATATGCATCCTTGTGCGATGCCGCTGATCAGCAGTTGAAGTACCTGCACCTTGTCTCCTATTGGTATATGCGTTGTTTATAGCGGGCATTGAGCGAAACGTTGATAGGGTTGTCACCGATGACCCTGTCATGCCAGAGACTTCTCAGCCAACTAGCCTTGGCACTCAACGCGGGAGCTACGCAGTGCGTTGTCGTGCGGCCCACCAGCTCATCGACATGGCGGCCAGCATGCCTGCCAGACCAAACCAGTGCAGCGTCATCATCTCTCCGTGGGCAATCAACCAGCCACCACTGCTGGCCCCTATGGCCTGTCCTGCATACATGGCTGAGGTGTTGAGCGCAACCGATGCCGATGCCAGTGCCGGAGCAATACCTACCAACCGGGCTTGTTGCGCCGAGTTGGTAGAAAAACAGCCTAGTGCCCAAGGTACGCAGATCGCAGCAGCTAACAGCAGGCTGGTGCCCAGCGGCCACAACAACAAACTCAGCGCCATGCCGCCCAGCCCCCACATGACCGATTTGGGAGCACCCAGGCGATCAATGTTGCGCGACATCAGCACGTTGCCAATCAGCCCAAAAGCACCAAACCAGGCAAACATCAGGCTCAGTTCTCCGGGAGTAATTTGCAACTGAATCTTGTAATACGGCGCAAAGTAAGAGAACAGCACAAACTGCCCCGCCGCGTTCAGCACCGTCACCGCAATGCATGCCATCAGTGCTTTGGACTGCAGAGCCTCGCCCCATGCGGCGCGGGTTAGCGCGGGCGGTTTGACACCGTCGGGCATGGCGCGCCACACCCAGGCTGCGCTCACCAGACTCAGCAGCGCTACAAGCAGAAAGGCACTGCGCCAACCCAGCATGCCGCCAATCCACGAACCCAGTGGCATGCCGACCACCGATGCCACCGACCAACC
>CAJBMJ010000385.1 GCA_903954045.1 uncultured beta proteobacterium
CCGATCCTGCGGGTGCCAGGATCACGCCAGGCTTCCCGAATCACGGACCACCGCAGCCCGATGCGGGGTAACAGACCCAACCGGCGCAACGCAGGTACCTGCACTGCCAGCTGCCCAAGGCCACCCACCATGACACCCACGCCCAGAGCGTAAATGGGTTCGATACCGCGCGATTGAAACCAAGGTGCCAAAAGCCAGGCTGCAGAAATCATGGCTACATTCAATAACACCGGTGTCGCCGCAGGCACCGCAAAGCGCCGCCAAGTGTTGAGCACCCCGGACGACAGGGCTACCAGCGACATGAAGCCTATGTAGGGAAACATGAAGCGGGTCAGCACCACGGCGACGTCATATCCACGGGGGTCTTTCTGCAGTCCGCTGGCCATCATCCAGACTAGCAGTGGCGCAGCGATCACACCGATGACACAGGTCATCACCAGCGCCCAGGACAAAACCGTGGCCACCTTGTTGATCAGCAACTGGGTCGCCTCATCTCCGTCCTGAGCCTTGCTGGAAGCCAGTACCGGAACAAAAGCCTGACTGAAAGCCCCTTCGGCAAACAGTCGCCGAAACAGGTTGGGAATGCGAAATGCCACGTTGAATGCATCGGTCATGGCACTGGCACCAAAGGTGGCAGCCACCAGCAACTCACGCACCAGCCCGGTGATACGAGACACCAGAGTCCACAAGGAGACGGTAGAGGCAGATTTGAGTAGGCTCACGCAACAAGTGTAGCGGTTGACGCAACTGTTACAATAGCGGGCTTTGCTGGCATCATCCTCAGACACAAGGAACTAAACAATGGCATCTGGAAAACCCAAGAAAAAGAACCCGCGCCTGGCGTCGGGCCGTAAACGCGTCCGTCAGGACGTAAAAATCAATGCAGCGAACACTTCCCTGCGTTCCAAGTACCGCACTGCGGTGAAGAACGTGGAAAAAGCGGTTCTGGCTGGCGACAAGACCAAAGCGTCTGAGTTGTTTGCCAAGATGCAAGCCGTGGTGGATACCGTGGCTGACAAAGGCATCTTCCACAAGAACAAAGCAGCCCGCGACAAGAGCCGTTTGGCCACCAAGGTGAAAGCCTTGGCACTCGCAGCCTAATCATTTAGGCAATTCGCACGAGCCCTTCGGGACTCGCCGTTTGTAACGGGTGCGCTACCAGCAAAGCAAAAAAGCCGACGCAAGTCGGCTTTTTTGTGTCTGATTGAGGTCTGCAGATCAGGATGAGGCTGGTCGTGCCGGGACCTCTGGTGGCGTATCGCTGGTTTGCAGGTCGTTGTCCTTGGCAAAGTTCATGCAGAAATCCCAGGCCATCACGTCATAGTCTCGCAAGTCCCAATGCACGATGACGCACTTGATCTGACCAAACGACGTAGGAACACACCAAGGGGAGTAGCCCAGATGGCTACCCGGCTGGGGCCCACCGGGCCGAAACTGGCTCATCACTCCAGCCAGGCGCTCAGCCCAATCACTGGGGCGAAACGTTTTGCCCTGGTGAGTGACACCCAGTATGTAGATTTCTTTGGCGGAAGTGGAAACCATCGGTTAGTGCTATGTGCGGTACTACCCTGAGACAGACCCATAGCTGCTGCACCGCACAAGAATTCTAACCTGTCCTGATGTCACGAATTTGACATGACCAAGGTGAAAAGTTGTCTCCGACATGGCTGGAAAATCTTCCAAGCGATGCATCTAAAATCACGTTTCAACGGCCCAACCTGCGTTGGGCCGATTTGTTTTTTGCCACGACTGGAGTTTTGCATGACTGCCGCCACCCTTGCCGCCACGCCGTCCTCACCCCATGTGATGAATACCTACGGACGTCTGCCCCTTGCCCTGACCCATGGACAAGGTTGCCGCGTATGGGACACCAATGGCCGCGAGTACCTGGACGCTTTGGGCGGAATTGCAGTCAACACCCTGGGACACAACCACCCCAAGCTCGTACCAGCCCTGCAGGACCAGATCGCCAAGCTGATCCATTGCTCCAATTACTACCACGTCACCAACCAGGAAGTGCTGGCCAGCATGCTGGTGGAGCGCTCCGGCCTGACCAACGTGTTTTTTTGCTCTACCGGCCTGGAAGCCAACGAGGCTGCGCTCAAGCTGGCACGCAAGTTCGGCCATGACAAAGGCATTGATCGGCCTGAGATCGTGGTTTATGACAAGGCCTTTCATGGCCGGTCTATCGCCACCCTGAGCGCCACCGGCAATCCCAAAGTGCAAGCTGGCTTTGGACCGCTGGTGGAAGGCTTTATTCGGGTGCCTGTCAACAGCATCGAAGCCCTCAAGGCAGCCACCGCCAACAACCCCAATGTGGTGGCAGTGTTTCTGGAAGCGATACAGGGTGAAGGCGGCGTGCAACCCTTCCATATGGACTACTTGCGCGAAGTGCGCGCCCTTTGCGATGAGCGCGATTGGTTGCTGATGATTGACGAGGTGCAATGTGGCATGGGCCGCACCGGTAAATGGTTTGCCCATCAGTGGGCGGGTATTCAACCTGATGTCATGCCGCTGGCCAAGGGCCTGGGCTCAGGCGTTCCCATTGGTGCGGTTGTGGCAGGGCCCAAGGCGGCCCAGATTTTCCAGCCAGGAAACCACGGAACCACTTTTGGCGGAAACCCGCTCTCCATGCGGGCTGGGGTAGAGACTATTCGCATCATGGAAGAAGAGGGGCTGCTGGACAACGCAGCCAAAGTGGGAGCACATCTCAAGGCCGGGCTGGAAAAGGCACTTAGCTTGGAGTTAGCCAACGGGGGGGTCAAAGAGATTCGCGGCCAGGGTCTGATGCTGGGCATCGAACTTTCCAAACCCTGCGGAGTCTTGCTACAGCAAGCAGCTGACGCCGGCTTACTGATGAGCGTCACTGCCGACACGGTTGTTCGCTTGGTGCCACCTTTGATTTTGACCACCACGGAAGCAGACGAAATTGTGTCTATCCTCTGCCCTCTGATTTCAAACTTCCTGAAAGAAGCGGCATGAAAAGTTCAACCAATGTGATTCCAAGCACGCTGCCCAAAGGCGCGCCGCCGGTGCGGCATTACCTACAGTTTGCAGATTTCAGCACAGAGGAATACCACTACCTGCTGGCGCGTGCCGCCATGATCAAGAAGAAGTTCAAGACCTTTGAGAAGCACCATTCCCTGGAAGACCGCACGCTGGCCATGATTTTCGAGAAAGCCTCCACCCGCACCCGGGTGAGCTTTGAGGCGGGTATGTACCAACTCGGCGGCAGCGTGGTGCACCTCACTACCGGAGACAGCCAGTTGGGCCGCTCCGAGCCTATTGAAGACAGTGCCAAGGTAATTAGTCGCATGACTGATATCGTGATGATCCGCACCTTCGAACAAACCAAGCTGGAGCGTTTTGCTGCCAATTCGCGCGTGCCTGTTATCAATGGCCTGACCAATGAGTTCCACCCCTGCCAGATTTTGGCCGACATCTTTACCTACATTGAGCACCGTGGACCGATTGCGGGCAAGACCGTGGCATGGGTTGGGGATGGCAACAACATGGCCAACACCTGGCTACAGGCCGCCTCTCTCCTTGGATTCCATTTGCGCGTGAGCACTCCAAGTGGCTATGAACTGGATGAAAAAATAGCCGTTACCCCTGATGGAATGGGCACTGGAAGCTATAAAACCTATAGCGACCCCATGGACGCCTGTAAAGGGGCTGATCTGGTCACCACGGATGTATGGACCAGCATGGGCTTTGAGGCCGAAAACGAAGTGCGCCGCACAGCTTTTGCCGCCTGGTGTGTGAACCGCGAAATGATGGCAGTGGCAGCCCCAGACGCACTTTTCATGCATTGCCTACCTGCCCACCGAGGTGAAGAAGTCGAGGCCGAGGTCATTGACGGCCCCCAAAGCGTGGTTTGGGATGAGGCCGAGAACCGTATGCATGTTCAAAAGGCGCTAATGGAATACCTTCTGCTGGGGCGCCTGGAATAGAGGAAAGTCTGGCGTGAGCGCCTGCACCTCCTGTGGCGCTTGCTGCGCCTGTTTC
>CAJBMJ010000386.1 GCA_903954045.1 uncultured beta proteobacterium
ATGCAATTGCGAGAAAACTGAATGAACGCCCAAGGAAAACTCTAAACTATGAAACGCCTGCTGAACGATTCAGCCAACTTGTTGCGTCGACCGGTTGAATCCAAGACGCATAGCGGGCACTCCCGTTACAACTTCATTCGGCAGGTATGCCGCGATACCGGACGGTCGTCGGCGGGTCCCACTGGTATATAGTTTTCAAGAACTTACCCGCTTATACATTCGTTAGGCCTCACAAAACACTCCCTCCCCAATGAAGCTCGCAATTGCCCTAGCAACACTGCTTTCCTTGGCCTCGCCGGTGCGAGCTCAAACGCTGCTTCCCCTGCGTACTGTCGATGGGAGCGTCATAACATCAAAAAATGACCCGGCTGCGCAAATCGCGGTGCCGCCAACTGCAACCTACGTCGGGGCGGTTCGATTTGTCCTGTATGGCACTGCAAACTGCGAGATACACCTCTTTGCAGAAGCCGACTCGTCGAAACGTGTCCGCCGTCTGTACTGGGTTCAGTTTGAAGAGTACTTGCCAGAGCACCCGACTCTGAAGTACTTGCCCACCCCCAGCTACTCAGTGCTTGAGATGAGTGGACTGCATTTCTATCAGCGCGCCCGATTTGGTAAGTCCTCTGATTTGCCTCGTACTGGCTCTGACACGGAACAGGTCTACCTGTTGCTGAAGGCGAACGGTTACACGTTTCCAGCTGAGACCGTCAATGTCACCTACAAGCACTTTTTTGCAGAAATGCGCAAAGAGCTCTTGCTAATGGTGATTGAGGATATGTCAATGTTGGGCATTACTTTCGCCGAACTAGTACAGGGCGGAGCGGTCCAGCCGAGCTGGACTCCAATCGCCGAACAACTTATGGCGAGAGCGTCAAAAGTGTTCTCAGTGAAAGAGCAACCTTCCGGCAGCAAGTGAGGCCTGACCCCTCGCTCAAGCGGAGCGCCAACGTTAGCGCTGCCTTCGAGTGTCTGTTTTGGAGCGAGAAAAAAGTCAGCTATCAGCCCATTGCCGACCTAAAACGGCACATCCCCATTATCAATATTTGCTGGCAGGGATGGCGTTGTGACGGTGCGATCCAGGCGCGCAGCCTGCTGAATCTTCTTCGCGTAGCCGGCCACAACCAGATCCCTCAGATCGTCCAGAACTTCAAATACCGCCAAGGCCTGGGCGGCTGTCCAATGCGTTGGCAGCTCCCACATGGTGCAACTATTGCCTTCTTCCTGTGATCGCTGTCCCATCACCAGCTTGCGCCGCGTCATTTCTTCCCCCTGCCAGGTGCAGAAGCACGGGTTGCCGCCTTCTTCTCTGAACGCGCCTTGGCCTCCTTGAGCCGGTACGACTCGCCCTCAATGGCCACAATCTCGCAGCGGTGCACCAGCCGGTCAATCAACGACACCACGCAAGCGGCATTGGGGAACACCTCGTGCCACTCCTTGAACGGCCGATTGGTAGTGATGACCGTGCTCTTGTGCTCGTAACGCCGACTGATCAGCTCGAACAGCAAATCGGCATGCCGGTTGGAGTACGACAAGTACCCCACCTCGTCGATCAGAAGCAAATCCGGTGCCGCGTAATGCTTGAGGCGACGGCGCAAGGCGGAGTCACTGTCCAGTGCCGCCAGCTCGCCCAGTAATTGCCCGGCAGTGATGAACAACACGGTGTGGCCTTGAATCAAGGCCTGATGGCCCAGATTGCATGCCAGCATGGACTTGCCGACTCCGTTGGGCCCCACCAGCATCACGTTGCTGGCGTCTGCCATGAACGATAGCGTCATCAGTTCCTGGATGGCCTGGCGGTCACAGCGCCTGGGCCAATCCCATTCATAGTCTGCCAATGGCTTGAACTTGCCGATATGGGATGCGCGCAAGCGACGCTCCAAACTGCGCTGGTCACGCTCAGTTTCCTCCCACCCCAGCAATTCAGTGACCCAAGCCATTCGGGCAGGATCACAGACCAGCGTGTCCCAGTGGGCCAGCAAACCAGCTAGACGCAGTTCTTTGGCTCGGGCTTGGAGTTGCGCCATGTTGGCGCTGACTGGGGTACTGTTCTTCGGTGTGCTGCTCTTCATTGGGTGTCCTCTTCAACATCGGTGTCAGGGGTGGGTGCTTGTAAATCGTCATAGGCGTCCAGCCGGTGCGGCTGAACCGTCACATCCATGCGCCGCGCTCGCTCGGAGAGTTGCGGCACGATCAGTGGGGCATCCTGTCGTTCCTGGCGCGCACGCTCCAGAGCATGGCGTACCGCGTTGTGATGCGGCACGTCCCGGCGTAGGGCTTCGAGCACGGCCTCTTGCATGGCCGGTGCACCGTAGTGGTCCAGCATTTGGCCCAGCACCCGCGTCATGGAGGCCAGGTGGTGGCCTTTGGCGGCGGCGCTGGTCAGCAGATCCGCCATGGCCGGTACTGATTGGGTCAGTCGGCTGATTCCCCGGTGCTGGCGAGCACCGTGTTTTTGCTGCACCAGAGCCTCCACATGGGCGGCAACCTCGACCTGAACCCCCTTGTCGTAGCTGCGCACATGGTCGGCAAGCACCGCCTCGCCATCAAGCACCCGGACCCGATCGGTGCTGGCCAACACCGTCACGGTTCGCTGTACATGGGTGTGCGGAATGGAATAGTCGTTGAGATCAAAACGCACATAAGGCGTCTTGGCCACCGATACCTCAAGACGTGCATCCACCGGGTAGCTATCCATGGGAAGTGCCATCAGTTTGGGCTGCTCGGTCTCAAACGCCTGGGCCACGGTTAACTGCACACCTTCTGGCCATGGCCGGGTCGACGCAGGCCCGTCCGTCCACGCTTTGGCCTGGGCGTTGAGGTCCGCCACGTCAGTGAAGACACGGGCGGCAAAGAAGTTGTCGCGGATATAGCGAATTGAGCGTTCAACCCGTCCCTTCTCGTTACCGCGTGCCACCGCCACCGGGCGCGGTTCAAACCGGCAGTGGGCCGCAAAGGCCAGGTATTGCGGATTGAACCGGATGGCATCGCCCATGCGCTCCAGTACGGCGCTCTTGAGGTTGTCCGAGAGAATGACTCTGGGAACACCGCCCCAAGCCTCAAATGCCAGAACATGGCCACGCAGGAAGCTGTCCATCTGGGCATTCAGGCTGAAGTGCAGGAAGATGCGCCGGGAGTACGACAGCACCATCACGAATGCCATCAAAGGCCGCTTGGCTTTGCCGACCATCACATAGCCCATGTGGGCCCAGTCCACTTGGCTTTGTTCACCGGCCAGGGTGCGCAGTCGCAAGTAAGCCTCGGCAGCAGGCCGGGGACGCAGGGGTGCCACCAGATGGCGGAAATGCGAGCTGCCGCCGCCATAACCACGCTCCTGAACCATCGCGTACAAACGACTGGCCGCCAGGGTCGGGAACTTGGCCAGCGTTTCCCGAATGAACGGCAGAAAGGGGTCAATCAAACGGGGCGGCATGGCGGCAGGTGCACGCAGCACACTGGAGACGGCCAAGACACGCCGTACGGTGTCGCGGTGAAGCTGCAATTGGCGGGCGATGGTGCCGACTCGCCATTGGTCGGCCAGGTACAGACGCAGGATCTGGGCGCGCAGTTCAGGGGTAACAACCATTACGCACCCACCTGCCATGGCGAAGAAAGCCCTGGCGCACCAACGCTGGACAGGGTGATTGGCACCAGTGACAGCGCCAGAGCAATGCAGGCATGCTGATCCGGGTGTTGGTGGTGGCGCAAAGCGCAATGGAATCCGGGGCGATAGGACTGCATGGTGATGGGGCTTGTGAATCGGGCGAGGTTGCCGTGGGTGATTCGTTGGCCGCCAGTACATCATCGGCAGGGGTGATCTGGGAACCGTGATGCGTCACTATCTTTGCTGAGGCGGCGCGACGTTGGCGCCATTGGTGCATGCGCGCTGCGTGTTTGTGACGCCCGGTGCGACTTTGCTGGTAGCGATTACTGGCCTCGCGTTGGCGGCTTCGACGGGTGATATTTGCGCAGCCGTTGGCGCAGTAGCGATGGCCACGGTCACATTGGCTGCAAACCAGGACTTGGGCCTGGCAACGTGCGCATAGGAAGAGTCGGCCGGTCTGTTCGTGCAAGACACCTCCGGCAGCACCCCAGTAATGGCCAGATTATGAAACGCGGCCATCCTGGTGGCCCGAGGGCCACCAGGATGAAATCAAGTGATGGATCGTCGAAGCGGGATCAATACCGCGCTCAAAAGCCAAAAAAGTGCGCTTCTTGGCAGCCGTTCA
>CAJBMJ010000387.1 GCA_903954045.1 uncultured beta proteobacterium
CATTGGTTCCTACGACAAGTTCAAAAGCTTGTTTGAGAAGTTCAGTGCCGAAGTCGGAAAGAAGCAGTTCCTGGTTCCTTACTTCATTGCGGCCCACCCCGGAACCACCGACGAAGACATGATGAACCTGGCGGTCTGGCTGAAGAAAAATGGCTTTCGCGCCGATCAGGTGCAAACCTTCTACCCCAGCCCCATGGCCACCGCCACCGCCATGTACCACTCGGGCCGCAATACCCTGCGCAAAATTCACCGTGTCGCAGAAAGCGATGACGAGACGGTTGACATCGTTCGTGGAGAAAAACGTCGCCGCCTGCACAAGGCATTTTTGCGCTACCACGATGCGAACAACTGGCCACTTCTGCGCGAGGCCCTGAAATCCATGGGACGTGCCGATCTCATTGGCAACGGCAAGCACCACCTCATTCCCACCTTCCAGCCACTTTCTGATGGTGGGTATGAGAGTGCCCGCAAAAAAAATAGCACCAATCCGGTGCCGCGCAAGGGTGCTTTGCGCACGCAGCATACAGGTCTGCCACCCAAACCTCTCTCTGGAGGGAATCGTCAGAAAAAAGGGTTGTGATTGGGGTAAACACCCCTGTACTAAGGTGCAGTCCAAAAGGATTTGGGCCTAAAGTCTTCATATGATGCACCATAGTGGTTCATCGCAACTAGGCTAAACCGGCCGAAATCAACCAGGGTGCCTATATGTCAATACTCCATCGGATGGGCCTGGCCCAAAAGTTCATCATCCTGGGTGTTTTTGCCCTCGTCATGGTGCTGGTGCCTACCGGACTTTTCTTCAAAACGGTGAGAGCTCAAGTGGAAGTGGCCAATCGCGAAGCCATGGTCGCCGATGCCGTTGTGCTGCTTAACCGCGTAGTGCAACTCGCCCAGACGCATCGAGGCCTGTCGGCGGGCGCTCTCAGTGGGAACCAGACGCTGGCGGCGCGAAGGCCCGATGTCCGGGACAAGCTGGCGCAGGCCATGTCCATGCTGGATACCGAATTCAAGAAGATTGCAGCCTCTTCGCAATTGAACGGACTTTGGTCCGACGTGCGACAGCGCTGGAGCAGCCTGGAACCTGGCGTTTCTGGGGGGCAGCTCAAAGCAGGTGAAAGTACCAAACTGCACACTGAGCTCATTTCCAAGCTGCTGTTGGTCAATGAGGAAGTATTGAGCGAATACGGCATGTTGCTCGACCCCGAACGGGACACTTTTTTTGTCATTCAGGCTTCTCTGCAGAACGTCCTGGTGCTCACGGAAAATCTGGGTGTCATGCGTGCCCAGGGTACGGGCTTCCTGACCACTGGCAACCTGCCTCCCGAGGGTAAGGCCGGTCTGCAGGCACTGGCCAAGCGCGCAGTAGAGGCGCAAGGCGAGATGTTTCGCAATCTGGGCCGCGCTTTTGAGGCCAATGCAGACATGAAGACTGCTTTGTCCAGTCGCGCTGAAGCGACCCGGGCATCGGTAGAAAAAACGTTATCAGTTGCCAATCAGGCGCTGCTCTCAGCCACAGAAATCAAATATCCTGCCCCGGAATATTTTGACGAGTTCACCCGAACCATAGACGGCCTTTTTGAGTTCAATGGCCACGCGGTCAAGAGTTTGGTGGGCACGCTAGAGCAGCGCCTCTCGACGCTGCGCAATCAGCAGATCATGGTGATCGTCGTTCTGTTGCTCGTGCTTGCGGCGGTTATGGCGCTTGCCTGGGCTTTCGTCCGCAGCATTACGGGCCCAATCCACCAGGCCGTGAATGTGGCCCGTGGGGTCGCACAGGGAGACTTGACTGGCGAAATCCGCGTGCAGGGCAGCAACGAACTGGGAATGCTGATGCAGGCATTGCAGGATATGCAGGCCCATCTGTCGGAGGTCGTCACCAAGGTGCGGCAGGGGTCGGATAGCGTGGCCACGGCCAGTGCCGAAATTGCAGCGGGTGACCAGGACCTTTCTGCCCGAACCGAGAGCCAGGCCAGTGCGCTGGAGGAGACATCTGCCAGCATGGAACAACTCAATGAGACCGTCAAGCACAACGCAGACAGCGCCCGCCAGGCCAATCAGTTGGCCATGAGCGCCAGCGCAGTGGCAGTGAGGGGGGGCGAAGTTGTGGGTCAGGTGGTGGACACCATGAAGGGCATTAACGAAAGCAGCCGAAAAATAGCCGACATCATCAGCGTGATCGACGGTATTGCGTTCCAGACCAACATTTTGGCGCTCAACGCTGCGGTGGAAGCCGCGCGTGCGGGTGAGCAAGGTCGTGGTTTTGCGGTGGTGGCGTCCGAGGTGCGCTCGTTGGCCGGGCGCAGCGCCGAAGCAGCCAAGGAAATCAAGACCTTGATCAACGCCAGCGTGCAACGGGTGGAGCACGGTACTGCGCTGGTCGATCAGGCAGGTACCACCATGGAGGAAGTGGTGAGCAGTATTCGCCGCGCTACCGACCTGATGGGGGAAATCAGCGCGGCCAGCAGTGAGCAAAGTCTGAGTGTGTCCCAGGTGGGCGAAGCGGTATCCCAAATGGATCAGGCGACTCAACAAAATGCAGCCTTGGTAGAGCAGATTGCGGCGGCGGCGAGTAGCCTGACGTCTCAGGCACAGGATTTGGTGGAAGTGGTTTCGATCTTCAAGCTTGGTTCCGAAGACCAGCACCACAAAGTTTCGCGTGCCACACCGGTGCGTCCCAAAGCCCAGGCGCTGCGGCTAAAGGCCGCTGGCCATTGACCACGGCAGCGGGGCGGGCTGGAGAACTTGAGCCTGGTGTTCAGCTGTTTGCCAGTGTCAGCAGAGGAATGTCTTTGTCCAGCGCCAGGGTTTCCAGTTGTTTGCGGGTTTTGCCCACCAGGAAAGCCGCGATGGCCGCATGGGCTTCTGGCGAAAACATGGCCAGAATGTGGCTTTTTTCAAGCCCGGCTTCTTTGGCGATGGAGGCCGCAAAGTGCGGCTCCAACGCCGCCAGTGCGACCCGGCCGTCCTTGCAGGGATAGACCCGATACCCTGCGTGCCCGCCGCCGACCGCCGCGCCAGGCGTAGTCAACCCCCATTTGCGCGGCAGTGCCAGGTAACCGGCGGCATCCGAAAGGGCTACTTCCAGTCGAACCCCTTTTCCCTTTTGCAACTGCAGCAAGCGGGTTTGCAGAACTGCCTCTGATGCCATCAGGGAGCCCCCCATATCTGCGTAGAGCGTGGGGGGAAGGTTCAGCCCGCTGACCAGATCATGCTCGGCAACATAGGTCAGGTCATGGCCTGGCTCTTCTGCCCGTTCGGCGCCCGCGCCAACGATTGCCACCATGGACAGTTGGGGAAACAGCTTGTGCAGCGATTTCCACTCCATCCCCAGCTTGTTCAGCGCCGAGGGCCTAAATGAGGTCAACAGCACATCGGTGCGGGCCAGTTCCCGGTGCAGCAGCTTTTGTCCCTTGTCCGTTTTCAAATCGGCACTGGCCACACGAACACCCTGGTGCATCAGGTCGTAAGCGGCTCGGTTGTAGAGCCCCATAGGGTCGCCCGGTGTTCCTTTGGGCGCCGTCGGGTGGGCGGGAGGCTCAAGCTTGACGCACCTGGCACCCATTTGCTGACAGCGCATCAAAGCTGCTGGGCCTGGCAAATTGAGTGCCAAGCTGAGAATGCGGGTTCCTTTAAGCGGTCGGGTAGAGGGCAGGTTGGAGGAGGAGGGTGTTGCCTGTTGCATGGTGGTGGCTTGGATATTGGCTCCATGATAGGGGCAATAATGGGGGTCTTCTCCACCAAGAGGCAGTGATTTGAACCAAGAGCAATTCAGCCCAGGCCTGTTTCCCGAGTTGCCTGTACCGCAGCCCAAGATAACCGTCAAGAAACGGATGGTCCGCGCGCCATCGCCGACCGCTGCCACATCTGGCGTAAGCGCTGCGCCTGATCCCGAGGCGATGGCCAAGCTCCTGGAGCTGCACGCCGATTTTCGGGTTCATCGCAGGCTTCAACCCTGCCTGCTGTGGCCTGGCGCGTCCGCAACATCGGTAACACGTGTGGTGGTGCTCGACACGGAAACTACCGGCCTCGATGCCTCCAGAGAAGCCATTATTGAGCTGGCCCTTTTGCGTGTCGATGTGGACAGCGGCAGCGGTCTGCCGGTTGGAGATGTGCGGGTTTTTGACCAGCTGGAAGACCCTGGTAAACCCATTCCACCAGAAGTAGTGGCGCTGACCGGGATTACCGATGCCCAAGTGCATGGTCAACGTCTGGATGAAACCGGGGTGCTGGACATGATGAAAGACGTGGACGTGGTCATAGCCCACAACGCGGCCTTTGACCGGCCTTTTGTAGAGGCACGTTTTCCATTTTTTGCGAAATTGCGTTGGGCCTGCTCGTTTGCGGATATCGACTGGAAAGCGCAGGGTCG
>CAJBMJ010000388.1 GCA_903954045.1 uncultured beta proteobacterium
AAAGACGGCGTGATTGAAGTCCAGGGCGACCAGGTAGAGCGCATCACTCAGCTTCTTCAGGCAAAGGGGCTCACCGTGAAGTCCGGGGCCCGCAAGACGTGATTTGTCGTTGGGCTTCCTTGCTTCGGTAACGTATCTGCATTGCGATTAGACTGTGCACACCATGCGAACCCGCACCCACTACCTTCCCATTGAAGCCGCCAGTGAGGGCATGGTTCTGGCTGACGGTGTGAGAGACCCTTTTCAGCGCACATTGCTTGCGGCAGGCGTATTGCTGACGCAGGAAAACATCCAGCAACTGGTGGCTCACCAGGCCGAATTCATTTGTATCAGCGAGGAGGAAGTGCGAACCGACGAACAAATCGCCAGTGATGCTGCCGAAGCCGCCGACCGGGTGCTTGCAGTCTTTGAGCATGCTGACCTGTCCAATCCGGTTCTGGCCGCATTGTTCAATCAGGTGTCGGTGTACCGGAGCGCATGATGGCAGACAGCGTCACCTTGCAGAGGGTGCTCGATACCCAGCATGAACTGCCCGCTTTCCCGCAGGTGGTATTGCAGATTCTGGAAACGCTGGACGATCCAGATGCCTGCCTGACGGTCTTGGCCCACCACATCGAGCGCGATCCAATTGTTGCTGCGCGGGTGCTTTCGCTTGCCAACCGGGCTGGAAACGGCGTCAGAGGCGGTGCGGTGAACGATGTGTTTACTGCCATTTCCCTGGTGGGATTGGGCAAAGTCCGGGAGGTGGCAACGCTGGTCAGTATGCACAGCTATCTGCAGGACTTAGCTCCCCCGGTGCGGATGCAAACCTTTTGGGGACACAGCCTCGCTACCGCTTTGTGTGGAGTGGAGTTGGCCCGGCACACGGCGGTGGAAGTGTGCGTGGATGCTTCGCTCATTGCGTGTCTTCTCCATGATGTGGGGCAACTGTGGCTGCACCGCTTTGAGTCCGAGAAAATGGCGCTGGCTAGGCAGGAAGCAAACGCGCGGCGCATTGAAATTGATGTGGCAGAACGTGAACAATTTGGCGTGGACCACTGCACCATTGGCGGCTGGCTGGCGCAACACTGGGGCCTGTCGGATGCGATTTGCCAGGGCATCACTCACCACCATGCGCCCCTTGCAGCATTGCCGGAGCCGCTGGTTGCCATCGTGCACGTGGCTGAGGTTCTTGGCAATGCGCTAGACCTCGCGCCCGGGACGCAGGGCCATGTATCCTGGATTTCAAACGAGTGCTGTGCCTTGTTAGGAATTGAGTGGGGACCTGAATCCCAAAGCCTGTTCGGACGCATAGAGGCAAGCAGTCGCCATGCGTTTTTGCCACCAGCGCCTTCGGTCCAGCACGGCACCGCGCACTGATACTTGGGCCACCTGTCAGCGAATACCTCAGACGCAGTTTTGCCTGGATTCAGTCCAAAGGCGTTCCGAGGTGTTTTCCAGATGGGTCAGGTACACCCGCACTTCAAACTCCAGCTGGTGGTAGGCGGGCTCCATATAGGCGCACAGCTGGTAAAAAGCCTTGTCATGCGAACGTTCACGCAGGTGAGCCAGTTCGTGGACCACGATCATGCGCAAGAACTCTGGTGGTGCGTCCTTGAACATCGCCGCAATCCGGATTTCCCTTTTGGCCTTGAGTTTGGAACCCTGCACCCGTGATACCGTGGTGTGGGTTCCCAGCGCGTTTTGCACGATGTGCAGCTTGCTGTCGTATGCCACCTTGCTCAATGGCTCTGCACCCTTGAGAAACTCAGACTTCAATTCCTGCACGTAGGCATACAGCGCACGGTCGGTGCGCAAACCGTGCGCCTGCGGGTACTTGCCCAGCAACCAGG
>CAJBMJ010000389.1 GCA_903954045.1 uncultured beta proteobacterium
ATCCCAGCGTCAGGATCTCTGGCGATGGCCTGCAAACGGTCAATCAGTTCTTTGAACGATGGATCGCGCTGCTTGCCCAGAAATGCTGCCCACCACTGTGCACGCCCCTGTGCCTCGGGAACGCGTCCTTCGCTCAATAGGGTGGTCACTTCCAGAAAGCTCAGTGCCGGATCATTCGGGTTGAGATCTCTGGCAGCTTTGAACGATTGCCATGCTGCCCGGTGGTCTCCGCGGTCGGCCAGCATGGTGGTGCGTCTTTGCAGGGCATCGCTGCGCAATATCTTGTCGCCCCGTTGCAGGACGAAGTCGATTAGTGCTTCGCGCTTGGCATTTTTTCTGAGGGCGAGCCAGGCGTCCATCAATAAATTGAACAACGGCGCAAGACGTTCTGTGAGAGCGCCGTCCCCAGCAAAGTAGGGCTCCAGAAGTGCGACGGCGCGCGCCTCATCGCCTTCTTCCATCCAGTTGTAAGCGACATCAGCGACAGCATCCATACCGGCTTTGCTGGCGGCAACACCGACGAGTTTGGATTTAGGGTAGGCGTCGAGCACGTAACGAAGCAGGTTCATTCCGCCGAATAACGGAGGCATGGCGTTGCTGCCGCAACAGTTTTTGAATTTCTGTCCGGAGCCACAGTCACAAGGATCGTTTCGCCCCTGTTTTGCCAGCCCGGTCGGTACAAGCCCCAAGGCAGGCATTGGAAAATCCGCGTACAAATTTCTGCCGACCATTCCCAGGAAAACTTTTACTTCCTGCGGGTCATCAGGTATCTGGCTCAAGAATGCGGGAAAGACCTTGGGCGCTGCTTGCCGGACCCACGCCGTGAAATCGGCGGCGGTGGGGTTTGAGCAAACCTGCTTCCCAGCGAGACGCAAAAAGGTATTGAGTTGGCTCTCGAACTCAGGGGGGAATGCTGTCACACTGGCTCCAATACTAGATTGCCGCCATGATACCGATGCTCAATCAGTTGCTTCGGCGGCCTTGCATGAGGGTGCGCATACAGCCTGAGATCTGCCATATTCGTCAATATGCTTTAAAAGTAATATTTGCCTAATATGCCTTTAATGGCATAAAATACAACAATGTCTCTCCTGATTCAAACACCATCCCAGCTTGCACCACACCTGCGTGCATTGCGAATTGCCAAAGGCTGGAATCAAGAGCAGCTTGGCGTCAAACTCGGCCTCAGCCAAGCCCGTATAGCCCGAATCGAGAAAGATCCGCTAAACATCAGCGTCGGCCAGCTACTCAAGGTCTTAAGCGCCTTGGATGCGAAAATTTCAGTTCTCGTTGAACGCCCAAACATGGATGATGCCGGGCCCACTGCGGGGGAGGGCGTAAACGTCGCCAGTGCCACTGGAAATGCCAACGCTGACAAAAGTAACCAGGGTAATTGGTAGCTATGGCCGACGCTCTCAACGTTTGGATGAACGGCCAATTGGTAGGGCAGTGGAGTCACACGCGAAGCAAGATGTCCGTTTTCAATTACGAGACCGACTGGATGCGTTCTCCAGCAGCCCGCGCGTTATCACTGTCCATGCCCATGACGGCAGGCAACGCAGAGCACCGGGGGCAGGTAGTCGAAAATTATTTCGACAATTTGTTACCCGACAACGATGCGATACGCCAACGCATACGTACGAGATTTGCCACCAAATCTGCGCAGGCTTTTGAACTTCTGACCGCCATCGGCCGGGATTGCGTGGGTGCAGTGCAATTGCTGCCAGTCGATGCCCAGCCGGATGGTTGGGACAAGATCAAAAGCGAACCTATGAACGAAGCACAGGTGGCTATGGCGTTGCGAGCCGCTTCCACCGATCTCCCCCTGGGGCAACGGCATTCCACAGACATGGATTTTCGGATCTCCATTGCTGGCGCTCAGGAAAAAACTGCGTTGTTGCGATACGGTGGTCGGTGGAGAAAACCTCTCGGAGCGACGCCCACCACCCATATCTTGAAGCTGCCTTTAGGCTTGGTTGGAAACATGCGAGCGGATCTCTGGGACTCGGTGGAAAACGAGTGGTTGTGCTCCAAAATCTTGCATGCCATCGGTTTTAAGGTTGCCAATACAGAGATGGCAGTCTTTGAGGACCAAAAGGTGCTGGTAGTGGAGCGGTTTGACCGGCGTTGGCAAAACATCGACCTCAACACCCAGGAATCTCCTGGATTTGAGCCATATGAAAATGTCTGGATTGCGCGTTTGCCACAAGAGGACTTTTGTCAAATTGCGGGCGTCTCGCCTGGCAGGAAATACGAAGTGGATGGTGGACCTGGAATTCCTAAATGCATGGACTATTTGGGCGGCAGTCTGAATGCAAACGAGGACCGTACCCAGTTTGCGCTCACCCAATTGGCATTTTGGTTAATGGCTGCAACCGATGGACACGCCAAAAACTTCTCTGTCTTTTTGCATCGCGGTGGTAGCTACAGCATGACCCCCTTGTACGATGTATTGTCAGCCTGGCCCATCATCGGCAAAGGCGCCAACATGTTGGCAAAGCAGGACGCCAAACTCGCGATGGCCATGCACTCCCGCAGCAC
>CAJBMJ010000390.1 GCA_903954045.1 uncultured beta proteobacterium
CGGGTTGATTTGCCGGAGCCGGTGGATATTCCTGTGTCGGCTGAGGCTGTGACCGACACCCGCCTGGCCTCTACGCTGTCCCGCGGGAGTGCCAAGGTTCTGACGGTCGAACATCTCATGTCGGCTTGTTCGGGCCTGGGGGTGGACAACCTGTATGTGGATATCACCGCCGAAGAAATTCCCATTCTGGATGGATCGGCGGCCT
Organism: uncultured beta proteobacterium; assembly: GCA_903954045.1. Classification (GTDB taxonomy): domain Bacteria; phylum Pseudomonadota; class Gammaproteobacteria; order Burkholderiales; family Burkholderiaceae_C; genus Allorhodoferax. The sequence goes on from CAJBMJ010000390.1 coordinate 206, forward strand.
CTTTTGTGTTTTTGCTCCAAAGCGCGGGCATAGAAATGCAAAACGCGCCCCGGCGCTTTATTCGCCTCTTGCAACCCGTGGAAGTACGCGAGGGCAGTGGAGCCAATGAAAAATGGGCACGTCTGGAGCCCTTCCACGGCTACAAGCTGAGCTTTGAGATCGACTTCAATCACCCCGCGGTGGACACCACCGGACAGCGGGTGGAGTTTGATCTGAGCAAAGACTCGTATTCCCGCGATATCGCCCGCGCTCGCACCTTTGGCTTTACCAAAGATGTGGAAATGATGCGTGCCAATGGCCTGGCCCTCGGCGGCGGGCTGGACAATGCCATCGTCATGGACGACTACAAGGTTCTCAACGCAGACGGCTTGCGTTATGACGACGAGTTTGTGAAGCACAAAATTCTCGATGCCATGGGCGATTTGTACCTGGTGGGCAAGCCGCTGCTGGCCAGTTACAGCGCATTCCGCTCTGGCCATGCGCTCAACAACAAGCTCTTGCGCGAATTGTTGGCACACAAGCAGGCCTGGGACGTGGTGACCTTTGAAGATGTCAGGCTAGCCCCTGTCGGCTTTGCCGCTCCCGTGCGGGCCTGGTGAAATGGCGCCCCCCGCGCTCCTCCGTTGCACGGGTCGATGCCCCACTACCGCAGGGGTCGCTATGCAATGGGGGCTAACTCGCCTTGGGACGACCCGGCGGCGAGCTGTCACGCGTTCCATTACTGTGGGTAAGCCATGCTGCTGTTCCGGTTTCTGATCCTGATTTGCCTGTTGTCGGCAGCTGTATCTTTTGCTTTGTACATTGGCACCGGGCAGCCGCATTACAAAGTATGGGGCTGGAAGGTGCTGAAATGGACCTTGTTGTCTGCCTTGTGTTTTTTCCTTGTGCTGGTTCTGGAGCGGGTTGCATAATCTGAATTCGCATCCACTTCGCGATCGGACTTCGCTATGGCCACCATCTCCAACATTGCTCTCTCTGGTATGAGTGCTGCTCAGGCACAACTCAATGTGTCTGCCAACAATATTGCCAATATGAATACCGAAGGGTTCAAGCGGCAGGAATTACAGCAGTCACAGCAGACAGGCGGTGGCGTTACCACGACGGTAACGCGTTCGCCCACTGAAGGTTCGGCGCTCGAAGCAGATATCGTTTCCCAGTTGCAGGCCAAAAATGCTTTCCTGGCCAACCTGGCCGTCTTCAAGACCAGCAATCAAATGACCGGCGCCTTGCTCGACAAGACGGCCTGAACTTTCCCAAAACCGAACAGGTAAGCGTTGGAAAGAAATCTTTCACGAGCTTGCTTTTTCATTTCTAGTTGCGAATAATTCGCATTTGTATTAGACTTTCCGCATGCACTTGCCCCATTGGTTGGGCGAATTTCTTGTACAAAAGAACCTCATGCGATTTCGTAATTCAATATCAGCATTCCTATTTCAATTCGTCAATAGGACTTGCTTATGGGTAGTACTTGGCTGCGCTGCCTTTTCCATCAGCGCCACGGCCGACACGCTAACGGTCTACTCCGCGCGCAACGAGCAGCTGCTAAAGCCACTGCTGGAAGAGTTCACCAAGGCAACCGGCACACAGGTCCAACTTCTTACTGCCAATGAAGGTGCTCTTTTGGCGCGGTTGAAGGCCGAGTCAACCAGCACGCCCGCCGATGTGCTCATCACGGTGGATGCGGGCAACTTGTGGCAAGCCGGACAGCAAGGTCTATTGCAGTCCGTTTCCTCGCCCCTTTTGGAAGCAAACATCCCTGCTCATTTGCGCGACCCAGGCAACCAGTGGTTTGGCATGTCGGTCAGGGCGCGCACCATGGTCTACAGCAAGGCCAAAGTTCAGCCGAAGGACCTATCGACCTATGAGGATCTGGCCGACCCGAAATGGCGAGGCAAACTGTGCCTTCGTACCAGCAAAAAGGTCTACAACCAGTCGCTCGTCGCCATGTTGATGAATGACTTGGGCGAGGCCAAGGCGCAGGCGGTGGTTCGCGGATGGGTGAGCAATCTGGCAACCGATGTTTTTCCGGACGACACCGCTTTGCTCAAAGCCATAGCGGCGGGGCAGTGTCAGGTGGGAATCGTGAATACCTATTACCTGGGCCGTTTATTGGATACTGACCCCAATTTTCCGGTGGGCTTGTTCTGGGCTGATCAGGGCGGCAGTGGTGTGCATGTGAATGTATCGGGAGCAGGAATCACCAAGCATGCGAAGAACCGGGTTGCGGCTCAGAAATTCCTGGAGTTTCTATCAGGTGACACAGCGCAAAAAATATACACTGACAAGGACCTGGAGTTTCCTGCCAATCCACGCGTGAGTGCGGACTCTGTGATCAAGAATTGGGGCAACTTCAAGCCCAACATGATCAACGTATCCAAGGCTGGCGAATTGCAAGCAGCAGCAACCCGTCTCATGGACCGGGCCGGGTACAAATAAGGGAAACGTGCACGAATCGCAATTCGCACTATCGGGGGACCGTTGCTGACACGCTGGCCTCTTTGGGTGGTATTGCCCACGGCACTGCTTACAGCCATACCCCTGGCAGTGGTGGGGGCGAGTTGGGCATTGCGTGAACCGGAGGTGTGGGAGCACCTGCGCGCCTACGTGCTGCCCGACGTACTGGCCAATACACTTTGGCTCTCGCTAGTGGTTGGGTCCGGCGTGGCCGCCCTGGGGGTGTCGCTTGCATGGCTGGTCGCAATGTGCGAGTTTCCGGGTCGCAGGATCCTTGGCAGCGCATTGGTGCTTCCGCTGGCCTTGCCTGCCTATGTGCTCGCTTTTGTGCATGTGGGTTTGTGGGACTACAGCGGCCCCATTCAAAGTGCCTGGCGGTCTTGGTGGGGGGACGGCGCAGGTTCCTTGCCGGTGCGCTCTGCAACCGGGGCTGCCGTAGTTTTTTGCCTGGCGCTCTACCCGTATGTGTACTTGCTTGCCCGGCAGGCGTTCCAGACTCAGGGTGTGCAAAGCCTGCAAGCCGCACAGACTTTGGGGCTCAGTCGCAGCCGTGCATTCTGGCGGGTGGCCATTCCCATGTCCCGCCCCTGGTGGGTAGCGGGTGTCAGTTTGGCTTTGATGGAAATGCTGGCTGACTTTGGAACGGTGGCTATCTTTAATGTCGATACGTTTACCACCGCAATTTACAAGACCTGGCTGGGCATGTTCAACCTGACGGTAGCGTCGCAACTGGCGTCCTTGCTGGCGTTGGTCGTGCTGGCTCTGGTGTGGCTTGAACAGAGTGCGCGGAGTCGGCGACGGTTTGGCGCCACTGCACGCAGCCATGCCCAAGACAGGATTGCCCTCAAGGGCTGGCGCGCAATGGTTGCTAGCAGTTACTGCTCCCTGGTGGTGCTCGCAGCTTTTGGCGTGCCCATGGCGCAATTGTTCTGGTGGGTGCTTCAGGTGGTTGCCACGGACTTGGACGCACGTTACTGGGAGTTTGTGTGGCATTCGGTGCTGCTCTCAGCACTGTCGGCGGGCGTGGTGCTCGCGGGGGCCATCGGATTGGCTTACGCGTCGCGGCATGCACCGACATCAGGGTGGTCAGGGCGGCTGGTCAATGCCCTGGTACGGGTTTCCAACCTGGGTTATGCGGTTCCAGGCATGGTCCTTTCTGTCGGCCTGTTTGTCAGCGTGGCGTGGCTGGACGAGCAAATTGCGTCTCTGCTGCATGCCATTGGCTCCACGTCGCAAGTCGTCCTGCGCGGCAGTTTGCTGGTCATGGTGCTTGCGCTCACTGCGCGCTTTATGGCAGTTGGCTTCAACCCGGTGTCCACTGCCATGCAGCGCATCACCCCTAACCAGGAGCTGGCTGCGCGCAGCCTGGGCCTGGGAGCCTGGGGTGCGTTGAGAGCCCTGCATTTGCCGCTCTTGCGTCCCGGGTTGCTCAGTGCCGCGCTGCTGGTTTTTGTGGAAGTGATGAAAGAAATGCCCATCACCTTGCTGACACGGCCCTTTGGGTGGGATACCCTGGCGGTGCGGATTTTCGAGATGACCTCGGAAGGCATGTGGGAGCGCGCGGCATTGCCCAGCGTCTGCATTGTGTTGGTGGGATTGCTGCCTATCATCCTGCTGATTGAACACGCAGAAAAACATTGAAGCCATGAATTCTGAGGCCCGTCCAAACCCAGGCTCCATTGCAGCGGTGGAACTGCAGGGCGTCACCATGCGCTACCCTGGCCAGCCCGAGCCAGTGGTACACGACGTGTCTCTGCGCCTGCAGCAAGGCGACATAGCCTGCCTGCTGGGGCCCTCGGGCTGCGGCAAGACCACCTTGCTGCGGGCGCTTGCCGGTTTTGCACCGGTCGCCCAGGGGCGCATCAGCATCATGGGCCGGGAAGTCAGTAGCCCCACAACGCAGGTTCCCGCTGAGCAACGCAAGATCGGCATGGTATTTCAGGACTATGCGCTGTTTCCGCATCTCAATGTGGAGCGCAATGTGGGTTTTGGGCTGCACGCGCTGGATGCCAAACAACGTAAGCAGCGGGTGCAGGAAATGCTGCAGATGGTAGGGCTGGACGCAATGGGAGAACGTTACGTCCATGAACTGTCGGGCGGACAGCAGCAACGGGTTGCGCTGGCGCGTGCCCTGGCGCCCAAACCACAGCTTCTTCTTCTGGACGAGCCATTTTCCAATCTTGACGTCAGCTTGCGAGAGCGACTGGCCTTTGAGGTTCGCAATGTAATCAAGGCCACGGGTACGACCGCTGTGCTGGTCACGCACGACCAGCAGGAAGCCTTTGCGGTTGCAGACCAGGTGGCGGTGCTTTCAGAGCGTCGGGTGCAGCAGTGGGGAGCACCCATGGAGCTGTACCACCAGCCGGCTAACCGGTTTGTAGCGGAGTTTCTGGGCGAAGGCACTTGGGTCGCCGTGGAGTGGTTGCCCGATGGCCGAATGCGCACTGAGCTGGGAGACTTCGACGCGGCAAGCGTTGATCGCTCGCACTCTGCAACCCGTCAATATGAATTGCTGGTGCGCCCCGATGATGTGCTGCATGACGACGCCAGCATGACCCGGGCGCGTGTAGTCAGCAAGGTTTTTCGTGGCGCCAA
>CAJBMJ010000391.1 GCA_903954045.1 uncultured beta proteobacterium
GAGCGTTAAGGTGGCAGGTCGAATGATGCTCAAGCGGGTGATGGGCAAGGCCAGTTTCTGCACCTTGCAGGACGCCTCGTTTGGCCCGTCTGGCGGCCGCATACAGGTCTATGTCAAAGGCGAGGACGTAGGTACCGAGCTGTACGAGTCTTTCAAACACTGGGATTTGGGCGACATCGTGGCCGCCGAGGGCACGATGTTCAAAACCAAAACCGGCGAGCTCTCCATCCACGCCACCAAGGTTCGCCTGCTCACCAAGAGCCTGCGCCCCATGCCTGACAAGTTCCACGGCATTCATGACCAGGAAGTCAAGTACCGCCAACGCTACATCGACCTGATGACCGACGAATCCACGCGCAAACGCTTTGTGGCCCGCAGCAAGGCCGTGAGCGGCCTGCGCGAGTTCATGGTGCACCACGGCTTTCTTGAAGTGGAAACACCCATGCTGCACCCGATTCCCGGGGGAGCTAACGCCAAGCCGTTCACCACGCACCACAATGCCTTAGACCAGCAGATGTTTTTGCGCATCGCCCCCGAGCTGTATCTGAAGCGCCTGATCGTAGGCGGGTTTGACCGCGTGTTCGAGATCAACCGCAACTTCCGTAACGAAGGCATCTCGGTGCGCCACAACCCCGAGTTCACCATGATGGAGTTCTACGCAGCCTACTGGAACTACCAGGACCTGATGGCGTTTACCGAAGAACTGGTGCGTGACGCCGCCATCAAGGCCGGTGACAGCCTGCAACTCATCTACGGCGGCAAGCCTGTGGATCTGTCCCAGCCATTTGACCGCCTGACTATTCTGGAGGCAATCGCCAAATATACCGACGCTGGCGACAACGTCAACGACGCGGTCTGGCTGACCAACGCCCTGCGCAAACTGGGCATGACAGAGGCCAAGCACCAGCTCTCTACCCGTAGCCTGGCGAGCCTGCAGGTGATGTACTTTGAAGAAATGGTGGAAGAAAAGCTGTGGCAGCCCACCTTTATTTGCGAACACCCGGTGGAGATTTCTCCATTGGCCCGCGAAAGCGACACCAAGCCTGGTGTGACCGAGCGCTTTGAGCTCTACATCACCGGCCGTGAGTTCGGCAATGGCTTTAGCGAGTTGAACGATGCTGAAGACCAGGCGGCCCGATTCCATTCGCAAGTGGCGGCCAAGGACAATGGCGACGACGAAGCCATGTACTACGACCACGATTTTGTTCGTGCGCTGGAGTACGGTATGCCTCCTACGGGCGGCTGCGGCATCGGCATTGACCGGCTGATGATGTTGCTAACCGACAGCGCCAGCATTCGCGACATCATCCTGTTCCCTGCCCTGCGCCGGGAATCTTGATCAAACTGGGCTCTTGCGCCCGCCAGATATGCACAAGTAGCTATGAAAAACATAGCTGATATCGCTCTGCCCTATTTGCGCGGCTACTCCGCAGACACGCTGGAAAAAGTCGCTCTGATGCTGCAGCAGGGGCGCGTAGGCTCCTGGTTGCTGGGCAAGTACCCGCAGGCGCACGGTTTGCGCACCGACCGTGCGCTGTATGCCTACGTGCAGGAATTGAAGTCTGAGTTTCTCAAGGGTGCAGAGCCATTGAGCAAGGTGGCATACGACAGCAAGCTGCACA
>CAJBMJ010000392.1 GCA_903954045.1 uncultured beta proteobacterium
CAGGCCAGGTGGGTGGCAGTGCGGGTGCAGATGCCCTTTGATGCAGCCAAAGACGGCTCGCACACCATACACTTTGATATCGCCTCCAGAGACACCTCCGACAGCGTCTCGGAAAAAGCCGTTTTTATCGTTCCACGTTAAGGAAATAACATGACCCAAGAACAAGACAATAAATCAGTGCCCTGGTGGAAATTCGGTCACGTCTGGATGGTCATCGCTGGCCCTGTCATTGTCGTCATTGCCAGTGTCGTAACCTTTTACATTGCCCACAAAGGTATGGACCCCGTTTTGGATGAAGATTACTACCGCAAAGGCGTTGAGTTAAACCGAACTCTGGCTGATAACCCGGCCAGCCTTGCTCCAGCAGTAAAGGCCAGAAATCATGCTCAGACAGGCGTTCAGGAAAAACCAAAGGCTCCGTAAGCGCTTCAGTCACATACCTTTGGGTTCACTATGTCCTTTAGTGAGTCTGTGTTCAAGATACGTACGTGGCGCTGCTTCACCTCCACAATGCCATCTTCCACAAACTTGCTGAATGTACGACTCACCGTTTCCAGCTTCAGACCCAGGTAACTGCCGATTTCCTCACGTGTCATACGCAGTACCAGTTCTGATTGTGAAAAACCCCTAGCGTGAAGGCGTTGCACCAAGTTCAGCAAAAATGCTGCCAAGCGCTCTTCTGCGCGCATGCTACCCAGCAGCAGCATCACGCCATTTTCCCGAACGATCTCTCGGCTCATAATCTTGTGCACGTGGCGTTGCAGGGCAGTCACCTCGCGTGAAAGCTCCTCAATGCGTTCAAAAGGCATCACACAAACTTCAGCATCTTCCAATGCCACTGCGTCGCAGGTGTGGTGCTCATTCACAATTCCATCCAGCCCAACGATCTCCCCAGCCATCTGAAAACCTGTAACCTGATCTCGACCATCCTCAGAAGCCACACAGGTCTTAAAAAAACCGGTTCTAATGGCATAGAGGCTGCTGAACTTCTCTCCGTTCCTAAACAAGGTGGCACCGCGCTTAATCTTTCGGCGGCTTGCTACGACGTCATCTATGCGGTCAAGTTCAGCCTGATTTAGCCCCAGAGGCATACAAAGCTCACGCAGATTGCAATTGGAGCAGGCCACCTTGATCGCATGCGGGTGCATATCCACCAACTCACCCGCAGGCTTAATAGCGATAGGGGCATGTACTGGTACCGCCGAATGGGTCTTGGTGGCTTCGTCAAACATGGTTGTCCTCTGATGCAAGTCAAGCTCAAGTGTACCAACCTTATCGTCGATTGATGCAGATCAACTAATCAAGTGGCTGGATACGGCACATTCGATCCCTTGCAATGGAGATGCTATGAGCGCTGTAGCCGGGGTTGTCACTGATGAATTACTACGCAAATACGACGTGTCCGGCCCACGTTACACGTCGTACCCCACTGCGGACAGATTCGTAGAAGCATTCAACGCTGGGGATTACGAACAGGCCCTTACGCAGCGGCGCAGCGGTCCTGCCGCCATGACACTGCCGCTGTCGCTTTATGTACACATTCCATTTTGTGAGTCGCTGTGCTACTACTGCGCCTGCAACAAAATCATTACCAAGCACCACAGCAAGTCTGCCGAATACCTTCGTTACCTCAGTCGCGAAGTTGACCTGCATACCCAGAGCATTGGCATTGGCCAGACCGTTAGCCAACTCCATCTTGGCGGAGGTTCCCCCACTTTTCTATCCGACCCTGAGTTGCGTGAACTAATGGCCATGCTGCGGCGCAACTTCACGTTTGCACCTGGTGGCGAGTACTCTATTGAAGTAGACCCACGTACCGTAGACGCCAAACGTCTAGACACACTGGCTGAGCTCGGTTTCAATAGGCTCAGCTTTGGCGTGCAAGATTTCGATCCTGATGTCCAAAAAGCCGTCCACCGTGTACAGCCCGCAGAACAGGTGTTTGCGCTCGTAGAAGCGTCCCGTGCGCGCGGGTTTGAGTCCGTTAACGTCGACCTTATTTATGGACTTCCAAGACAAAGTCCAGAGTCATTCGACCGCACATTGGCCCAGGTCACCCAGTTGCGCCCTGACCGAATCGCGTTGTATGCCTATGCACATCTTCCCGAGCGCTTCAAGCCCCAGCGCCGAATCGCCACAGTAGAGCTACCCACCGGCGCTTCCAAAATCTCCATGCTTTCGAGGTCCCTTGCAACCTTTATCGGAGCGGGCTACGTGTACGTTGGGATGGACCACTTTGCGCTCCCGGATGACACTCTCGCCATTGCCAAACGCCAGGGCCGGTTGCACCGCAACTTTCAGGGCTACAGCACCCAGTCAGATTGCGATCTCATCGCTTTGGGCGTCTCCAGCATCGGTCGTATTGGTGCTACCTATAGTCAAAACGCCAAGACACTCGAAGAATATTACGACGCCCTCGACAACGGGCAATTCCCTATAGTGCGCGGATTGGCACTGTCGCGAGACGACCTTGTCCGCCGAGCCGTCATCATGGCCATCATGTGCCAAGGGCATCTTCTGTTCGAGTCGATTGAATTAGCCTACCTTGTCGACTTTAAAGCCTACTTTGCCAAAGAAATGGAATCCCTTCAGGCCTTGCAGGACCAAGGCATGGTGGTCGTAGACCAGCAGAGTATTCAGGTCACCGCCCAGGGTTGGTTCTTTGTACGTGCGGTTGCCATGGTGTTTGACCGCTACCTCCAGACAGATCGTACCCGCGCCAAGTTTTCCAAGATCATTTAGCATCGGCTGATGCAATCTTCGCTCGCGCTCACCGCGCTGCTTATGGGCCTGTTTGGCGGGCCCCACTGCGTTGCCATGTGCGGCGCAGCCTGCGCCGGCTTGGGACAGGCTGCGGGTGCCAAGAAAAATAGTGCACTCCTTACCTTTCAGTTCGGCCGCGTTGTCGGGTACGCGCTTCTGGGCGCCTTGGCAGCCGCTTCCATGCAAGGTCTGGGTTGGCTCACCGTGCAGTCTGCGGCCCTGCGTCCGGTCTGGAGCCTCTTTCACGTAGCCGCAACCTTGCTGGGCCTTGTACTTTTGTGGACTGCGCGTCAACCCGTCTGGCTTGAGCGGGCAGGGCGCGCGCTCTGGTCGCGGGCACAGGCGGTGGGCGCAGGCTCTGGTGGAGCCCCTCTTGTTTTGGGCGTTGTTTGGGCCTTGCTACCGTGTGGCCTGCTCTATTCAGCCTTGTTGGTCGCTGCCATGGCGGGCGATCCTATAGATGGCGCAGCTGTCATGGCCCTGTTTGCACTGGGAACTAGCGTGACCATGACCATCGCCCCGCTCATCTGGTTGCGGCTGCAAAGTGGCGGTCCCAATGCCGGCGCCTGGGGCGTTCGGCTGGCCGGAGTCGCGCTTGCCGGCAGCTCTGCCTGGGCACTCTGGATGGGGCTTGTGCACGATACTGCGCCTTGGTGTGTCACATAACCAACTTCAATGGGCCTGTACCATGGCCCAGTCGCTGAAAAGTGGCGAATTTTTTTGAGAAATATGATAAAGTGTGACACACAAGATTTTTTAGGGGGTTCGCATGAAGAAATTTCTCACTCTGGTTGCCGTAGCTGTTTCAAGCTTTTCTGCTGTTGCTGCCTTTACGCCCAACATGTCGGTAAGCCAGCTGAATAACGAAATTGCTCAGCGCGTAAGCGCCTCGCAGTCAACTTCCGCCATCGTTGGCGATGCCAAAGCAGCTGGATATTGCACAGCGCAATTGCAAACCTCCCTTGTTTCCGCTGGTAAAAACGCAACAGAGGTATTTAACGCCATGGTAGCTGCCGGATGCGACACTTCCAATCTTCTGCCCCCCACTGCTGCTGGCGGCGGAAATGCTAACCCTGGTATCTCCTTCAATGGTCTTACCAACAGCACATTTGGTCAATCGCGCGCAACTACAGTTGGTGGTGGCGGCCGTACCAGTGCCAGCCGGTCTTAATTTAACCTGTTGACATTTGAATCAGTGGCAGCTTCTGGCTGCCATTTTTTTGTCTAAACGTCGTTGATTCGGCGTCACCCAGCTTTTACGCCTATCTACTGTAGATTTGGATGTAGCGCCATGTCCAGTCAAGTCTCATCTTCACCAGAGAAGCACGTCAATGACCAATGGGTGTATTACGGCCTTCTTGCTCTGCTAGTCTGGGCGCCCTTGCCCTTAGGCAGTAACCGTACTTGGGCCATAGGTATTTTGCTGGCGATGTCGGTGCTGCTTTTCGCGGCTTCAATAAACGCCTGGCGCCAACACTTTGCCAGAGCTCGGCAGCGTCTGGCCCTATTTCGATGGCCGCTTTTTTTGTTGCTGTCCATGGTGTTATTGTCTTGGTTGCAGACGCTGGAACTGCCCGCCAACCTAGTTGAAATCATCTCTCCCCAGGCCGCTGCCATCCAGGCGCCGGCGCAGAGCATGACGCTCTCACTCGATCTGTTTCAGTCCAAAATCATGGCCTCCTTGGCCACAGCATACTTTTTGGTGTTTGTGGTGGCACTGCTTTGCTTACGCAACCCCGAACGGCTTGACCGCACGGCTATGGTGCTGGTGTACAGCGGCGTGCTCCAAACGGTTGTTGGGGCACTACTTTTTTCCATCAAGGCGGACTACCGCATTTTCTATGTGCACGTAGACCATTCACGCATGATTGGCACCTACGTCTATCACAATAGTTTGGCGGGCTATCTCTGCATGTGCCTGTCTATAGGCATCGGTCTCATGCTCGCGCGGCTGGGTCAAGGTCAGGGGCCGTTGCGCAATTGGCGGGCCAAGGTCACTGCTGTTGTGTCATTTATCCTGAGTCCCACCATGCGCCTTCGCCTATTGTTGGTGGTCATGGTCATCGGTCTGGTACTTACCCGCTCCAGAATGGGCAACTCAGCCTTCTTTGCTGCCATGTTGATAGTTGGGTTAGCAGCTATTGCCCTGGCACGAAAAACTGCGCCCCGCACCATTGCTCTGATTACCAGCCTCATCGTCATTGACATATTTGTCGTCGGAGCCGGTGTTGGCCTTGAAAAGGTAATTCAGCGCATTCAAGATACTGAGGTCATGGTGGCCGATGAAGGACGATCCGAGTCAATTGAAGCCCGCACCGAAGCTGCCCGAATATCATTGCCAATAGTGCAAGACTACCCAATGGTTGGCACGGGTGGCGGCAGCTTCTACAACGTATTCATGAGCTACCGTACGCCCACTTACGGATATGTTTACATCGACCATACCCACAATGATTTTGTCGAAATCGCCACTGACTACGGCCTCGTCGGCTTTGCAATTTTGGGGGTATTGGCAGCGCTCACGCTTGCCACCGTTTTGCGAGTCATGGCGCGTCGCAAATCCCGAGTCGCCTGGGGCATCGCATTCGGCGTCGCTATGGCTATCGTGGGTCTTTTCATTCATAGCACCGTCGATTTCAATCTTCAGATTCCTGCCAACGCCCTAACCATTGTGGTCATCCTGGCTATGGGTTGGGTCACTCCGTCATTACCCCGAGCCAGGTTAAAAAGGGCGAAAAAGGCCCAGGAAATAGAAGAAAAAGATGAGCTTACGTAGTCAGATACTTGCGGCATTGTCAGGCCTGTTTCTGGCCGTGCTTGCAGTCATATTGTGGGTCTCCATTACCAGTACGCGTGCTTATCTTGAGGAGCAGCTGGCTTCCCACGCCCAAGATACCGCGACCGCGCTTTCCGTTACCTTAGGCCAGTCCCTGGGTAGAGGTGACCTGGTTTTGGCCGAGGCGCAAGTTGTCAGCGTTTTTGATCGTGGCTACTTTAAAACCATTCAGGTCCTATCCTCCGACCGCAGTACCCTTTTACAAAAAAACCTTCCCGTCAAAATAGAAGGTGTTCCCGAGTGGTTTGTGTCCACCTTTGGCATCGATACCCCGGCAGGCGAAGCATTTGTTGGCTCGGGCTGGAAGCAACTCGGCAAAGTGATCGTTACCAGTCAGCCCACCTACGCCTACCAACACCTCTGGACCACCTCGTTGCAGCAACTTGGCTGGCTCGCCGCCCTCTATGTCGCAGCTCTTGTGCTGGCCCATGCTGTCCTTCAGCTCATACTTAAACCGCTCTATGCCATCGAAAAAACCGCTATCGATGTGCAGAACAAGCGCTTTGCACCTATTGCCTTAACCCCCCGCGCGCCAGAGCTCTCGCGGGTGGTATTGGCCATGAACCAGATGTCCCGCAAAGTCGGTGAGATGCTGGATGCAGAAACCGCCAAAGCAATCCTGCTCCACAAGCAGGCCTATGAAGACGAGCTCACCGGCCTGGTCAACCGACGGGGCTATGAATTGCGCCTCAACGAACTGTTGCAAGGAGAGCACCAGTTCTCCCTCGGTGCAGTCATTGCGGTAGAAATTGATGACATGCGCCTCCTTAGCAGGGCTCAGGGGTTCGTCGCAACCGAGCGTATCCTCAAAGTTGTCTCCAACAGTGCCAAGTCGCTACTAGCCACTCTGCCAGTCACCATCCTCGCCCGAAACAACGAATACAACTACAGCTTCATCGTCGTGGACCAGACAGCCGCCCAGGTTGCCGAGTTGGCTACCAATTTGCGAACCCAAGTCATGTCGCAGTTGGCAGATGACCAAGCGGCCACCATGGTCGGCATCAACCTAGGAGTGGCCTTCTTCCACCAGCAAGACAAGCGCTCTGATGTCTTTGCCCGGGCCGACTTGGCCGTTGAATCTGCCCGCCAGCAAGACCGCAATGGCTTTGTCATCCTCGAAAACAAGCCCGACGAAAACTCAACCCTGGGTTCCTTCGGTTGGCGCACCCTTATCCAAACTGCGCTGGTTGAAAACCGCTGGCGTCTGCTTCGTCAACCCGTACTGAGCCTTGCAGTACCGCAAACCGTTTTGCAGGGCGAATGCATGGCCCGCCTGGTCGATCAACAGGGTGAACTGGTGCCTGCATCCAACTTCATGCCCATGGCAGCTCGCCACCGCCTTATGCCAGAAGTAGACAAGGCCATGGTCACGCTCGCCTTACAGCACCTCAAATCCCATCCCCAACAAAGTGCAGAGCAGGGACTTGTTGCGATTAACCTATCTCCCCAGAGCATGGGCGATCGCGATTTCATGGACTGGTTCAGTGCAACCCTGGCGGCCATGCATACCGGGGCCAACACCCTGGCCATTGAAGTGTCCGAGTTTGGTGCCCTGCGCAACGTGGCCGCCACCCTGCGTGTCCGCGATCTCGTCCGCAGCTTCGGGGGCAAGTTTGGCATAGACCACTTTGGTCTTGACCCGCAAGCACTCCAATTACTACGCGATGTGCTGCCCGACTACGTCAAACTCTCTGGCGCCCTCATGGACGAGGTTGAGCGCGTAGAGTCCGTCAGCAATATGCTCCAGTCCTTTGTCACACTTGCGCACTCACTCGACGTGTTGGTTGTTGCTCAGCAGGTCGAGCGTCAAGAGCAAATCACCGCACTCAGTGCCGCCAAAGTAGATGCGGCACAAGGCTACTTCTTCGGTCCGCCCCAGTAGTAGCGGCACTCCAGAGGCTCCTGGAGTTGAAATTTACTGCGTATCCAGCAGTTCCTCAAACGCTTGAGCCTTCAGGGGCTGGCTAAACAAATAGCCCTGGTAAACATGGCAACCCTGGCCAGCCAGTACCTCCAACTGCTCCCGGGTTTCCACGCCTTCCGCGCTCACCTTGAGGTTCAAGCTCTCTGCCAAAGCGAAGATACTCTTGGTCACCGCAGCATCGTTTGAATTGGTCAGCAAGCCTCTGACAAAAGTCTGGTCGATACGCAACTGCTCCAAAGACAAACGTTTCAGGTGCGACAAAGACGAATACCCCGTCCCCAAATCCGCCAACGAAAAGCCAATACCTTTCTCACTCAATGCATTCGTCTTGGCAATAATGTCCTCCACATTTGCCACCAGCAAATTCTCATTTACCTCCAGCTTGAGCAGCTGGGGTTTGGCACCCGTGTTGCGCAGAATCTCGGTCACTTCATCCACAAAACTTTGTTGCCTGAATTGGTGGCTACTCAGCTTCACCGTCAGAGTCAAGTCTGCAGTCTTCGTGTTCAAAGCCCAGCTTGCCAGTTGAGAACACGCAGACTCCAACAGCCAATGCCCTAATGGGTTAATGAGCCCAGTCTCCTCGGCCAGCGGAATAAACGTCGCCGGAGACACCATGCCACGCACCGGGTGCTGCCATCGCACAAACGCCTCTGCACCATGGATCTTGCCAATCCCATCCACCTGCGGCTGGTAGTGCAAAGAAAACTGATTGCTCGCCAGTCCCTCTCGCATCTCCGCCTCCAAGGCGGCACGGGCAGCCACCACTGCCTGCATCTCGGGGTCAAAGAACTGCAAGGTATTGCGTCCCGCGGCCTTGGCCTGGTACATCGCCATGTCGGCCCGCTTCATCAACTCATCCACCTGCTCAGGCGCATTGTCAAAAAGTGTGATGCCAATGCTCGGCGTGCTGTGGTGTTCCAGCCCTTCCAGAAAATATGGCTCATTGAGTTGACGCAAAATCTTCTCGCCAACTGTTTCAGCTTGACGCGCAGCAATCTCAGACTTGGAGCCCAGGTTCTCCAACACAGCCACAAACTCATCACCCCCCAAACGCGCCACCGTGTCGCCTTCGCGCACGCAACCCTTTAACCGGTTGGCCACCTGGCGCAGCAGCAAGTCGCCCTTGTCGTGGCCCATGGTGTCATTCAGTATCTTGAAGTTATCCAAGTCCAAGAACAGCAGGGCACCCCCATTGCCTTTGCGCTTGGCTCCAGTTACTGCCTGCTGTAGCCGGTCCAGTAGCAAGCGCCGGTTGGGCAGACCGGTTAGCGAGTCGTAAAACGCCATTTGCTGGATCTTCTGTTCAGACTCCTTGTTGGCCGTAATATCGGTACAAGCAAACACATAGCCTCTTTGCGCAGCCTCCAGGCCGTTTTGCCGGCGGGCTTGCAAATTCACCCAGATCACACTGCCATCGGTGCGCACCAGTCGACATTCCGTTGCCAAAGGCGTTCCGCTCTCAACCAATGAGGCCCACAACTTACGCGTCTGGCCCTCATCCTCTGGGTGCACTTGTCGCAGCCATTCCAGGGTCTGTAAGTCGCTCTTGTCCAAACCCGCAATATCGCAGTACCTTGGGTTGGCGAAAGCGTAAATCCCATCCGCAGCTGCGGTAAACACCCCCACAGGTAGCATTTCCGTTAAAGAGCGATACATCGACTCACTGAGGCTCAACGCAGCATGCAATGCGTGCAGTTCATTGTCACGCTGCTCATACGAGCGCACCAGCGCACTAAACACCACCAATGACACCGCGCCTACCCCCCCCAACGCGATAGACAAAGCACCCAAGCTTCGCAGCGGTGTGCCAATGGGTGAAAAATACGCCACCGCTACCACCAGCGCACACGCAAGCAGCGTAATCACGTAAGCCAGGTGAATATTCTTGATCGACACAGCGCCCTGGTTGCGAGCAATGTGCGGCTCAGCTCGCATGGGGACAGGTGAAATTTGCATTAGTAAACATTCTTGTTCTGTATGGTCGCCAAAGGAGTGAGCACGATGATCTTGATATCCATCCACAGCGACCAATGCTCCAGATAGTAAATATCATGCTGCACACGCGCCTCCATCTTGTCCAGCGTGTCAGTTTCACCTCGGTGACCGCAAATTTGGGCCCAACCGGTAATGCCTGGCTTTACCTTGTGTCGCAGGGCATATTTGGGGATTAATTTGACGTATTGGTCGTTGTGCTTGAGCGCATGCGGGCGAGGGCCCACCACTGACATCCGCCCTTGCAAAACATTAATAAACTGCGGCAGCTCGTCCAGGCTGGACTTGCGTAAAAACTTCCCCAGCGGCGTCACCCGTGGGTCATTGCGCTGCGCCTGAGTGACGTGCCCGTCGGTCTCGTTGTGCACCTCCATCGAGCGAAACTTGTACACGTAGATTTCCTGATCGTTCCAGCCGTGCCGCTTCTGCTTAAACAGCACCGGCCCCTTCGAAGTCAACTTGACTGCAATAGCAATAACAATCAGAAGCGGGCTCAACACAATCAGCGCGATGGCAGCCACCGTGTAGTCCAGCGCGGCCTTCATCAGCATCCTGCTGCCAAACATGGGCGATACCGAAATATCCACCATTGGTATGCCCACCGTAATGGTCATACCGTGGTTCAGAATCTGGTACATCATCAGGTCTGGCAGTAGCCGAATGTTGGCCACAGAGTGCCGCAGAGACTGCATAACCTGCTCTAGTGTTGCGCTCTCAGCCATGCTCACTCCCACCCAAATCTCGTCCGGTTTGAGTCTGGCATCCAGCTCATGCAAATCAAAGTCATCGCCAGGTGAGATCGCACCAATGATGTCGTAGCCACTCCAGGTCGCTTGCTCAATGCGAGCGCGCACAGTCTGAAGCATGCGGGTATCACCATAAAGAATCACACTCTTGTGCTGGTAGCCTGCCCGTCGCATTTGCGCCATGATAAGAAATGCGGCTACCCTGGCTATCCACAGTAAGCCAATGCCCGTCACCAGCCAAGTCACCAGCCACAATCGCGAAAAATTCCCAGCATTCTTGGACAAAGCCAAAAACACCAGCAGCAGCGTCCAGGCCATCAGCCATCCCAGGGTCACACGGCCCACCATGGCTGCGAGAGATCCGCCGGGCCACATGCGATACACCTTGCCGAAAAACAATGCTGAAAACAGAGCCGTAACCAATATCAGGCCCAGTTCGCCAGAAGGCAAATCAGCCCAATCATTGGACTTCTCAAAAAACCGCATCTGATACGCCAACCATCCTGCCGACCAGACGGCCACAAAGTCCAAAGCCTGAACCATGAGGCCGGTAAACGACTTGGATTGACGTATAGAAAAGGTGGTCATGGCGTACCCATGCCCCGCGGTTGATTCATCTAAAGGCCTCACCTAGAATCACAGCTCAATGCCTGCAGTCCACACTCTAACGATGGTGTTGTTATGCAGGTCCTGAGGAATTTTAGGGCATCCACCAACCCGGCGCGTTTTTTCCTGTCGTGGTTTAGCAACGCGCATTTTGCCAAATAAGTCACGAATATCCTTGCGCAGTGTTGCAATGCATCATTTGAATTAAAATTCTTCCACAAGAAAAATAGTGTTTATCCAATGGCTCCCTTGATCGGGAGGGGCCTATATAGTTTGACTTTCAAGGGAATTTCCGTGCAAAAAAAATACCTCACCCTTTTGTTGGCTGGATCCTTGCCACTTTTCTTTGGTGCTGTGGCCCATGCACAAACCGTAGAGGCAAAGCCCTCCGCTGCAGTACCTGCTGCCGCTGACGATGACAGTAGCTACCAGCTCAAAGGTGTAGCTCCCAAGCCATCTGGCAGTGCAGCGCAGCAAGCGGCTACCGCCAATTACGAGTTACGTGGCACCAGTATTTCTGGCGCCTACGCCGCTACACAAACCATTCTCACTGCCCCAGTAGAACCCAACGCAGCAGCCTATAAAACAGAGAGCGGCGTCTACCTGTATCCGTCCGCCTTTGTTGGTTATGGCTACAACAGCAATGTGGCAACTGCCTCCACCAATGCGGCAGGGTCAGGCTTTATCAACATGGCCCCCGAGTTGGTTGCTGAGCTCAAAAACCGCGGCGACCGGTACACAGCCGCGGTCGCCATGAACGCAACCCGCTATTTTGATAGCGCTGCCGATAACTACACCAATTCTGACTTACAGGTTGCTGGCGACAACTACTTCTCCAGCCGTGCACGTGCCGGTTGGTCTGTGGGGTATGTCAATGGGTCAGACCCCCGCGGCTCCAACAACCGCCCGGTAGGCAATGAACCAGACCGCTGGCACAGCGCCAACCTAAACGCCCGGCTCATTTACGGCGCCCAAGAAGCCCCTGGCCGTTTTGAGATTGATCTTGGCAACCAGGCCAAGTCGTACGACAACAACCGGGAAAATACCGCTGTTGCCGATGTCAACGTGGGCTCCTATGCAGGCCGATTCTTTTACCGCCTTGGCACCAAAACCATGGCTCTGGTGGAATATCGCAATGCCCGTGCCAACTACACCTCTTCGCTTGCGACTGACAGCAACGTCGAGCGACGCTACTACGCGGGTTTGACCTGGGAAGCCACGGCCGCCACCACCGGAATTGTCAAAATTGGTCAAATGACCAAGGATTTCGACCAGGCCGGCCGCAGTGCCTATAACGGCGGCAGCTGGGAAGCCTCGGTGCGCTGGTTGCCTCTGAGCTACAGCATGGTCGAGTTCAGCACCAATCGCAGTGCTTCGGACCCGGTTGGGTTTGGCAGTTATCAGCTGAATACTGCAACAAACCTGACTTGGAGCCACAAGTGGACCAGCTTTCTCACATCGCGTGCTGGCCTAGGTCTTCTGAGCACAGGTTACTCTGACGTTGGTGCCAGTCGCACTGACAACACCACAAACACCACATTTACCCTCGAATACCAGGTCTTGCGCTGGCTCAAAATGGGTGTAGATATTGGCCTGACCGACCGCTCCTCCAACGTAACTGGCGCAGATTTCAAGCGTAACATCACCATGTTTACGCTCAACGCCACGCTTTGAGCGTACTGTAGTTGAACATGCTGCCCGTTCTTGCGGGTGGCTTGGTTGTTTCAGGAGAGTTCATGTTTGCCATTGCCTTGTACAGAGCCTTAATCCAACCGGTAAGGGCCCTTGTTGTGGCGTGCGTCGGTGCCTTCGCGCTGGCATTGGTGTTGGCAGGCAGTGCAGTCGCGCAGCCTGCTGTGCCACCGAAACCCGCAAGTGACATTGCCAGCCTGCTATCCACCTACAAACTGGCCGCTGGAGACGTCATAACCATCCGCGTATTTGGTGAAGACGACCTCAGCCGAGAAAAAGTCCGCCTCACGGACGCCGGTACCATTCCGTACCCGGTTTTAGGGGAAGTCAAGGCCCTGGGTTTGACCATTGGCGAGATCGAGGCCTCTATCACCTCAGGGCTCAACGGTCGCTACCTTATCAACCCGCGTGTCTCTGTGTCCATAGAGGAATACCGCCCGTTTTACATCAACGGCATGGTCGAAAAACCTGGTGGCTATCCCTTCCAGCCCGGGCTCACCGTGCTCAAGGCCAGCTCACTGGCGGGCGGCTTCAAAGAGCGTGCTTCATTCTCCAAGATCACCATCATCCGAGAGAGCAACCCCAAGGCTGGCCCACAAAAGGCAGACATCAACACACCGGTTTTTCCTGGTGACACCGTTTTCATAGAAGAGTCGTTCTTCTAAACCTAGCGCATTCATGTCTGAAAATAACGCA
>CAJBMJ010000393.1 GCA_903954045.1 uncultured beta proteobacterium
AAGGCATATGCTCGTAGTAGGCTTGGTAGGCGGCTGCCTTGCGCGCCGTAAACTGCGCAACATCCCATCCGGGCGGCCCGCCATCACCGGCCTGGTCACCGGCATAGTCGTTCTGCACCTCGTGGTCATCCCACACCATCAGCCAAGGGCAGGACGCATGCATGGTTTGCAAATCAGGGTCGGATTTGTAGAGCGCATAGCGGGCTCGGTATTCGTCCAGCGTCAGGACCCAGCCGCCGCCGGGGACGCGGAACTTACTGCTGGTGCCCGGATATTCGTAGATATAGTCACCCAGAAACAAAACCAGATCGGGGTTGTCAGCGCGCATATGCCGCCAGGCAGTGAAGTAGCCGTCCTCCCACTTCTGGCAAGACGCGTAAGCCAATTTCAGGCTTTCCACTGTCGCGTCGGGCGCCGGCAAGGTGCGCGTGCGACCCACAGGACTGATGGCATCGCCCAACATGAAGCGGTAAAAATACCAGCGGTCCGGCTGCAAGCTCTGCAGTTCGACATGCACGGAGTACGCCAGAGCAGCTGCTGCATTGGACAGCCCTTTCAGGACAATTTGCCTGAAATGCACATCGTTCGCTACTTCCCAGCGCACCGTCACATCTTGGGCGTTGGAAAGGTTGCTGCTACCCAGCAGGCAGCGGGTCCACAAGACCACACCATCATGCGTTGGCGAACCGCTGGCAACGCCCAGTTCAAACGGATACTTATCAGGATTGGGATTTTGGGCCCAGGCGGCTCCCGGGAGACACATCGCACCTGCCGCGCTGGCCGCCATTTGCAGCCATTGCCTGCGGTCATTCAATGGCATGGTCTGGCAGGGTCAGACACCTGCCAATTGGCGCAGTGCCTGCTCAAACACCTCAGGCGGCTGACCGCCCGAGATAAGGTGCTTGTCATTGATGATGACCGCTGGCACTGAATGGATACCTAAACGCTGAAAATGCTGCTCTTGTGCACGCACTTCCGATGCATAGGTATCACTATCCAGAATGGACTGCGCTTGGACTTGGTCCAGCCCCACCTCACCCGCGACCCGAACCAGCACAGCGTGGTCACTTGGATTTTGTCCATCGGTGAAATAGGCCTTTAGCAGCCCTTGCTTGAGGGCGAGTTGCCTTAGGCCAGAAGCATCTTCCAAGTGCGCCCAGTGCAGCAGGCGATGTGCATCAAAAGTGTTGTAGATGCGGCTGCGCTTGTCCAGATTGAAGGTAAAGCCCACAGCGGCGCCACGGCTGCGAAGGGTTTCTTTCACGGCAGCGGCCTGCTCGGGCGTGGAGCCATATTTCTTGGCCAGATGCTCGGTGGTGTCTTCGCCCTCGGGCACCATGGCGGGGTTGAGTTCGAAGGGTTGGAAAGTGATATCAACCGTCACTTGGCCTTGCAAACGTTCCAAAGCAGTTTCCAAAGACGCCAAGCCCACCGCACACCAGGGGCAGGACACGTCGGACACAAAATCAATTTTGAGGGGCTGGGTCATAGGTTCTTTGATGAAGGGAGTTCAGAGGATAAACGGCACAAGCCACCAGGTTCGCTGTTTATACGCGGCCCACTCAGGATAGCGCGACATGCTGGCTTCCTTGAGCACCATATTCACAGCAAACAAACCCAGCCACACCCAGGCGAGCACCACCACCGGCAACCAGTGCCAAACCATCATGGCAAAACTGCCATAAATCATCATCTCACCAAGGTAGTTAGGGTGGCGAACGTATTTGTGCGCGCCATCGGTAATCAGCCCTCGCCTCACCCGCAGTGTGAAATACTTTTGTGCATCGGCCGCAATCATCAGCACACTGCCCAACGTGCACAGGCTGATGCACAGGCAATACCAGGCATATTCAGGCAGCGGATAGTGCGGCTGGGAAACGCCTGAAATCAACAACCAGCCAAATAGCCAATACGGCCCGAGCACCCATAGAAACGCGTTGATACCTCCACCAATGGTGATGCGCTTTTGCCAGCTCGGGTCTGGAAATGCCATGTCCTTGAGGAACCACGCCAGCCCGTAACTTCCGTGCATGGCCAGATAAATCCAGGCTGCGGGCGAAGTGTTCTGGTAGTGCCACATCAGCCAGCCCAAAAAGAAAAAGGTACCGGTTTTCTGAAAATTCACCACCCAGGCAAACTTCCAGGGACGCGGACCACCCAAAAAGTCTTGCGACAGGTAGTCGCTCAGGCGGCGCATCTGCAGGGCCCATTGGGGGGCGGGTGTGACGTAGAGAGGTGCGGTTTGGCGGGAGATGAGTGACATAAGCCCGCTAGATTTGGTGTCTGGAAATCAGCTTAGTTGACGCGCTGGTGCCAACAAACCTAGTCAAGTAACAGCATCAGAATCGGTGTCAAATCCACGGTTTTTCCAGGAGAGGCTGTTGCTACCGAAGAAGCGGAACTGGACCCATAGGCTGTATTGGCAGTTACTGTGCAGCTGTAGGTAACGCCAAAAGTCAACCCGCCCACAGTAATTGGAGAGGTGCTTCCCGTGGCAGTTTTAGTGGTTTGTCCAGATGCGGAGCAAGTAGCTGTATATCCCGTTATTCCCGCTCCGGTGTTCACCGGGGCAACAAAACTCACCCTGATTCCGCCCGGAGCAGCAGCAGTGGAGACGCTTGTCGGCGCGCCAGCAAGTCCGACAACTACAGCATTCGAACCTGTTGACCATGCACCATACCCCAAAGTACTTTCAGCTAACGCATAGCAAAGGTAGGTCAGTCCATTCGTAAGTGAAGGAACCACAACGGGCGGAGAGTTACCTGTACCGTACAAGATATTTACATTATCAGCAGAACATCCCGCCCAATACTGTACCAATGTACCGCTGCCAATAGACCCCGGTGTGAAGTTGACACTGATGCTGGAGTTGCCCGAAACAGCCGTGCCGATAGTGGGCGCACTAGGAAGAGCAGTAGCGACAACAGATGCCAGTGCAGCATTGATATTTATTCGAGGCTTGGTGACGCCGTTGCGCGTGTCCGTTACTGACACTCCAGTTGAACTTAGGGCAGTTAGTGCCTCGGTGACAGTGATGTTGGGTTTCTTTTGTTTCAGTAAGGCCCAAGCGCCTGCTACATGAGGGGCTGCCATGGAGGTGCCATGATAGGTGGCGCCTGAAGAGTATGGGGTTGAAGAGTAAATCGCAGAGCCAGGGGCTAGCAAGTTCAAAAACGAGACGGAGTTTGAGTAGCACGTTACCTTATCAACGCCCCCATAGTCAACGCCACTAACAGGGCAACCCCTGCCCGCTGGATAGGAACTGTCCCAGGTCGCCCCCACACTTACAGCGGTAGAAATACAGCCGGGCGCGCCCATACTGCTCACATAGCCATCGTTCCCCGAGGAAATAACCGTAGCTATATTGACCGATCGCAAATTGTCTATAGCTGCTTTTGCGCTGGCATTGGCCGAGTCGCAAGTAGATTGACTACTGTTCGATCCACCGCCCAGACTCATATTTACCGCAGCGATGTTGTAGGTGGATCGCAACGAGTACACATGTTGCAGCCCCAACAACTGATCCGATTTATATGTCAATGCGCATGATGAGCTGGTAACGCAATAAGTAGTATTGATAAAGCGCGAAAATACCTGGACCGCGATGATGGAGGCATCTTTAGCCACACCAGAAAAGCTCGCACCTGAACCGGCAGCAATCCCCGCGACATGGGTGCCGTGGTCGCACTTACCCGATGGACACACGCCTGTACCATAGGGAAGCGCCGAGTTGACAGCGGTTGAAGATGTCGCGTACCCTGGGCACAAGGAAGTTGCGCCGTCGGTACTATTATTCGATGAAAAACATCCTTCCGACACGACCTTGCCACTCAGGAACGGATGGTTCTTGTCCACTCCGGTATCAAGAATAGCTACGACTTGTCCAGCCCCCGTATATCCACTGCCCCATGCCGTTGTCGCTCCGATAAGGGGATTGCTCTCAGCAAGTTGGGCCGGAACCGCCTTGTCTTCTTCCATCGAAGTCACCTCAATGAAGCTCAACAGCTTGTCAAGTTCCAGCGAATTGGCTTCCAGAGCCATGAATGGGATGAATTCGAGTCGCTTGGCAGATTTTGTCCCCAGCTGAAACGCTGGCAATCTGTCCAGGACTGAAGCCTGCATGGCAGCGATATCCTTGCGTTGAAGTTGGGCAGTGCTTTGGTCTAGCACACCCTCTGCTGCAAATGCCACGCGCATCCCAACAATAACGCGAACACTACCGGCTGTAGCGGCTTGTTTTCGCAACACTCCAATCGTTCTGATCGTTTCAGTATCCTGGCTCTGGGCAAGTGGAATATTGGCGGCATTGCCAATAATGGTTCTTTGGACCGTTGCTTGAGCAGACACAGGCGGGGTGCCGGGGGCTGAATGTACCCCAAGCGAAATTGCTAAGCATGCGGCTGAAAAAAGCCATTTGGCAATGCGCGAAAACCCGATATTCATAATGTTCTCCCTACGGTGATTCGTGAACACTCATGGACCGAACTCGATGGTTGAATTCGAAAGTGGTGCTCTTTACTATGAACGCAATTCTATTGTGAACAGTTGGACAGCCAGACGGCGGATACCGTGTGCAGTGTTGCTCTCAATCCAGCAAAAGCATCAATATCGGCGTTAAGTCCACCGTTCTAGGCTGTACAGAAACTGCTACAGACGCTGCACCTGTCATGGTTGCATTACTGGCAACTACCGTGCAAGAGTAAGCTACGCCACCTTTTAGTCCAGCCACTGTGATAGGAGATCCACTGCCAGACGCCGTGTGGGTAGTCTGACCTGCGGCGGTACATGTGGCGGTGTAACTTGTCACACCTGTGCTGGCAGCATTGGCCGGAGGCGTGAAGGTAACCGTGACGCTACCCGCGCCCGCTACGATGGACACGCCGGTGGGCGCACCCGGAATGTTGTCGCAGTTGCCGCCCACTGTGCCTGTGCCGTCAAACTTGAAATTCACTGTTGCAGCACAACCCGCAACAATGGTGACGTTTGCTGGTGAACCGTTTCCTAGAGTCACTGGTGCCATGGCTACCCCGCCAACATACATAGGCGGCTGAAACGACGGATCGCTGGCCAAGTTGGAATAGGGCCCAACGCCAGATCCGCCTGTAAATGAGGTCTTTATTGCTTGAGCGTGCATGGTATAGGTACCCGGCGGCAGCAAGAAACTGAAGTAGCCAGTGGTTTGTTCCAGGTAGTCTGAAACATTGCTGTAAAACTTGGCCGTTGAACTCTCGCGCACCCACAGATTGGCACCGCGAATAGGAGTGCCATTCGCCTGAGTAAATGTGCCGCTCAATGTGCCAAAGGTACTTGCCACACTGGCATCCGGATATAGGGCGCTCACCGCAAACACATCGTCCTCATGCAAGCTGACACTGCCGCGGTTGGCAATGGGATACATCAAAGGGTAATTGCTGCTAGCGAGTCCCTGCACGCTATCTATCTGAGAGTGATCTATTCCGATCATGTGGCCCATTTCGTGGGCGATGACAACTTTGAGTGTTGTGTCGGTTACGGATCGGAATCCGTTGATTAACGCACGGCCCTCGGTATATCTGGCAGTTCCGCCTGAAAATGTATAGGACGACCCTGCGAACCCCAAAAGACTATTTTTGGCACCAGTCCCAAAAAACGTATCGATGATCGAACCATCTGAGTCATACACCACAGGATTCAACCCGTCACTGTTGACGCTTGAATTGAGTGTTCCGAAGTAAGTTGTGTAGTTTCCTGTTGTCACGTCAACGGGTAAATCAGCCCCACGGGAAAACGTGACTGTTGCGGTGGGCACATTGGTCCACAAAGCAACGGACTCAGAGATCAGCGCATCGGCTTGCGCTTTAGTACGACTACCTAGAGCACCCAGGTCGTAGTTGAGTACCACTGTTGAAGGTGCGTTATAGCGAATGGGCGCACCGTTATAAACACCCCAAGGGCCCCCAGCATGGGCTGCCATGTGCGCGGCAGCCAACACGGCAAGTGCAATCAGTATTCGGCTGACATTTTTCATGGTGCAAGCCCGCCAAGTTGACGCACCATTTGCTTGAAGTCAATCAGACCCACATGGCTAAGCGGGGACAACGGTTGTTGAACTCCCTTTTTAACTTTCTGCGGCAAGCGGTCTACTGCCTCAGGTCGGAGCATGTCCTTGAAATCGCGGCCGTTGGACAACTCCTTGCCCCCCGCGCTTTCGCGTATGGTGAACTGACCTTGCGACAACCCCACCGGGCTTGAGAAACCAGCGTTGGAAATTCCATACAAAAACACAACATACGGAGCACCTTCCACAAAAGTCGTCATGCCGGGGAGTCGATACATCTGCCCCGATGCAATACCTCCAAGTTGCTTGATCGTGTGGGTCGCTTCCAACTTGCCCTTGAGAACTTCGGTCACTTTGAAAGTGGTGTACGTAACGACCACACCCATCTTGGCATCCATCTCGGAACGGTTGCCGATGCACTCACCTTCAAAAGCCACCGCAGCATCATGCACGATGTCATCAAGATACATAGGCAGCACCGACATGGCGTGTACTTTCGACATCGAGAGCAATAACAAAAGTAAAGGCACAAGTTTTCGGAAAAGGAAAGTCATATTTCTAGTCCAGAAGAAGCATCAGAATAGGAGTGATGTCCACGCTGCGAGAAGAAGTCGCGCTGACCGCTGCTGAAGCCGCACCAGCAACTGCGCCGCTATTTGCAGTTACGGAACAGGAATAGGCCACTCCCTGTGTGAGTCCGTTGACACTGATAGGTGAATTGGATCCGGAGGCAGTACGTGTAGTCTGTCCACTGGCCGAGCAACTCACGGTGTAGCCGGTGATGCTTCCACTGTAAACCGGTGGCGTGAAGCTGACCTCAACCCGGCCCGGGAAACTCTGTGCACTTACGCCGGTTGGAGCTCCGGGCGGGGTGGCACAGGAATATATTTGTATGTCGTCCACAAACCAGCCTGGACTGCCGACATAGTCATCCGAACCTACCCGCCAGCGAAAGCGAACACTTTGTCCCGCTAAGGAAGCCAAGTTGTAGCGGGTAGAGACCCTTCCTGCGCTGGACCCAGCAAATGCAGGTATCTGATTCCCCAGCGGATTACCTGCATCCAAAGCACCAACGTATCCCTGCCCCTCGGCCCACAAACTGTTTGCAGCCGTCCAGGCACCTCCGTTGGCACTGTATTCCAACAAACCTCCGTCCCAACGAATGCCTCCGCTGTACTCAAAGTCAAACTTGTGTGCGAACCACAGGCTTGAATTGCTGGGTAAAGTGACTCCGCTGGACATGGTCATAGTCATGTCAGTTCGGGCATCTGCATCCCTACCCCACACCGAATACGAACCGGTATTTGCCCCTGAAGCGGATACAGACCAGTCGTACAAACCCACCGTATGGGCAAACGCCCAACGCGATGCGCCCGACTCAAATCCCTCTGAAAAAGCCATGCTGCTCACAAATTGCCCCGCAGCACAGGTATTGGCAGAGGGGCCATAGCGCACCGTATTCATTTCAACAGCCTGGGTTGCGTTTTGGACCGAAACGCAATCCGAGGTGGTGACAGCGGGAGACCCCGTGCCCACCAGGGTTTGACATGACTGGTTGAGTGCGTTGTACAGATCCAGGTAGTCCGAACTGAATGTTAATAAATTAGTCTGCGCAAGGTAATAAATTCTGGCTGTTTTGGCCATCCCGATGGCGGTAACAGTGCGACCGTTGAAGGTGCCGCCATCGACCATCAGGTAGGCCGCCTTGTTGTTGACACCACTGTTGATGTGAACGCCGCCGTTATCTCCAGAACCGGTATAGAAGTAGGGACTTCCCATGCGGTCAGGGTCACCATAAATCGTGGGGTCTGACATGCTGCGAAACGGACCTATGCCCGCAAGGTTTTCTCCCAGCTTCCAACGATTTGCATTACTAACGGGCTCCACTGCGTTGCTGAGTTGGACAAACTCACCGAACACATCGGACAGAGACTCATTGATCGCCCCGGACTGATAGGCATAGACCAGATTGGACTCGCTCTCTGTTACGCCATGCGTAAGCTCATGGGCAACAACATCCTCTGCGACCGAGAAGCCATCGCCGTACACCATTTTTGCCCCATCCCAGTAGGCATTGGAGTAGGGACACGATTCTCCAAACGGGCACGCTCGCACCACAGAAATTAGCGACATGCCGGAGTCGTCAATACTGTCCCTGCCTAGAACGTTTGCATAGTAATCATAGGTATTGCCCGCATACACATGGGCCTTGACAGCATCAGGAGCGGCTCCCGTACACGTTGGATTGGACTCTGTACACACCACTGTCAGAGTTCCTGTATCTGGATCGGTGCGGTTCGCATCTTTGGTAACACGATTCTTCGCATGCGCCATCTGGTTGAAATGCAATGGAATAGCACCTGTCACAGCATCCACCAGAATGAACTCTTTGATAGGTAGCGATCGCACTGTGGTCACCTCCAACTTCCACACCAAAGAAACTGGAAGCTGCTGCAACACGATCAACCGAGGGTCGTAAACAGACAAAGTCGGCTCTGGCACGACAAAGTCACTTGCTGGTTTGGAGTACCACTTACCCATCGCCTGCAAGGCAAGTGCCTTGGCGGCAACGGCCGAAACACTGGGCGTAACCGCCAGCTTTAACTTAGGAGAAATCTTGCCTGAGATGGAAGATAGCTTGCGTTGCGCAGTCTGGTTGATGATCAGTTCGCCACCAATCACCGGCAGACCCTGGTACATCTGCTGATAGCGGGTCATGGCCTGACCATCCTTTGCATCTCGGTGCTTTTGGAGTCGCGTTTCCTTTGCTGCATCCTGCAATCCAAAAAGACTTCCGTAGCTCGCCAGATGCGCAAGCGCAGACGCTTGCGCAGACGTGCGCTGCAACGCTGCTGCAGGAGGCTGCGAAGCCAGGGCTGCTTGGTCAAATCCAACAAAACGGCTGACGTCAGTCAGTTCGTTATGCACGACCCGTGCGCCGGAAGACCGCAATTCCGAGACAGTCACCGCTTGCAAGTTCCCGACCAAAACCATCGCGACAAATACAGCAAATGTCCTCACAAGTTGAATAAGGTTCACATTTACCCTTCGACCAAGTCAGTTTTCAAATGAAACTCAGCTGAATCACGATTTCCACCACACACGCACATCGTAGAGCACCGGCCGCCAAACCAGCAATACCAGGGCCATGGACAGGGGGATGGTGGCAATGTAGCCAGCGGTCTTGAAACCCACTGCACCGCACACAGCACCCACAAAAAAACTACCGATCAACTTGGACTGGATACCCAGCTTCTGCCGGTTGGCAAGGACCTGGGGCTGGTTGGGGGTTTGCCCGTTGTAGTAAAGCAGCTTGCCCAGCTCAATGCCCAGGTCGGTTACCAAACCAGTGATGTGCGTGGTGCGGATTTCTGCCTTGGATATTTTGGTGATGACTGCGTTTTGAAGACCCATGATGAAGCACAGCAGCAGGACCGTGAACGGAACAAACAAAATGCCGTGGGCATCGATCACCGCGCCAAACAGGCCGAATACCAGCAGCAACAGGGCTTCCAGCAACAAGGGCCGTCCAAAAGCGCTGCGTAAATTGCGGCGCAAACTCCAGTTGACCATCCAGGCCGTTGTCATAGCCCCCAACAGAAACGCCACAAAAGATGCGACGCTGATCCAGATCAGCGACCAGTGCCCCAGGGCCATGTTGTCTGCCAGCGCAGACACCACTCCTGTCATGTGCGATGTGTAGGTACCAACCGCCAGAAAACCGCCTGCATTGGTGGCGCCTGCCACGAAACTCAGCGTCACCCCCAGGCCCACGTTGGCTTGGGTAGAGCGTTGTACGTCGGTCCAGGCCAGCTTCATGCTGCTATAGCGCCTGCCCCAGGCGCGCCAGACCTTCTTCAATCTTCGCCACGTCGGCCGTTGCAAAGCTCAGTCGCAAAGTGGCGAGGTCCGGGTTGTTGGCATAAAACGGTGCTCCGGGCACAAAGGCTACGCCCTTGTCGATTGCGCGCTTGGCCAATTCAGCGCCGTTGCTCACTTTGCCTCCAGCACCGGTCAAACGCGCCCACACAAATAGTCCGCCCTGGGGCGGAACAAAGCTAATGGCGTCTCCAAGTTCCTTGCGCAGTCCATTGCACATTGCCGTGGCCCGCTCTGCGTACACCTTGCGCACATGGGCCAGGGTTGCGGGCATGCGGCCCGCCTTCAGGTATTGCGCCGCAGTGGCCTGTGCAAACGTGCTGGTGTGTGCATCGCTGAACTGCTTGCACATGGTGGCTTTGGCCAGCAGTTCGGCAGGTGCGATCAACCAGCCCACACGCAAACCGGGGCTGAGCACCTTGCTGAGCGATCCGCAGTGCGCCAGCAATTCCCGGCTGCCTGGCACTTCCGCGCTCATGGCCAAGAGGCTTGGCGGTGGTGCTTCACCAAAATACAAATCACCGTAGGGGTCATCCTCCACGATCAGGGTCTGGTGCTTTACCGCCATCTCCAGCACGCGCTTGCGGCGCTCGGCGCTGAGCAAAGCCCCACTGGGGTTGCCGAAGGTGGGAATCAAGTAAACAAATTTTGGCTTGTGCTTG
>CAJBMJ010000394.1 GCA_903954045.1 uncultured beta proteobacterium
ACACCTGTTCCTGCTGTGATGGTGATGCCGAAAAGGAATTCACGGAGCCAATAACCCCCAAAACAAAGGCAACGCCCCAGCGTGCCAGCGGATATAAACAAGACGTCATTTTCAGGTCCTTTTTCAAACCAGATTACTCTGAAGGATCAAGCGCCTGACTGGTCGCACATTGCAATCGCCATTGCCCACCCAGCAAAGGTTTCGCCAGCTTACACCCCCTTCATCAACGTTGGGAAATTGGGGTGGAATCACCGGTAGCACATCGGACGTGTGCTTAAACCACATTGTTCTTGTGCCGGAACATGAGGAACTGGAAGCACCCGCTTGAGACCCTCAGCCGACCGTCAACTCACTGATCTGCTCGCTCCAAAGCGGGCCGTCAAGTCAGCGTGTGTAGGTCAGCTTTCCGGCGACGATTTCACCATAACAGGCACCTCCAATTGGTCAAATCCGATCGGCAGAGAATACGCTCCGATGCAGCATTCGGTGTCCGTAATCCTATTCGGTGTGACCACATGCAGATTTCAACGGATGCGCCCATTTCCGTCATCAAATTGCTCAAGTTTCCACCTGTCAGTCCGGCATAGGTGAGTCAACGGGTCGCGTGCCTACAGAGTTCCTGCAACACGCGCTCAGGCCAAATTCCTGCCACTTACCGGTTGACCTGATTTCCAGCCTTGTGCTTGTAAATCCGCACTTCCGGATCCGGCCTGATCATGCTCATATAGACAAAAGGTGTCCCGACTGAAACAACTAGTCACGCGTTCCAAAGGCTCGTCGGTACAGTGCCCTCAGCAACAATACAACCATCACGCCAATTAGCGCCAAGCTGCCCAAACCACCCAGAAACGCCACGCCCCAGCCACGAAACTTGGACAGCAGCCACAGTAGGGCAATGCAGGTCAGCGCAAACCACGCCAAATCGCTCAAGGTGCGCACGCTGGCCAGTTCATTCAACGGGAAAACCCGGTGAATCCCAACCACACTCACGAGTACGCAGCCCACGGGTGCCAACAGCAGTACCACGTTGGCATCCATCAACCCTTGTTTGAAAGACACATACGCCACACTTACAGCCAGCATTGCGGCCACGAGCAGCAGTACGGCACCACCAATCACTACACTTGCAATCAAGCGGCCATCCAGATCGCTGCGCCCACCTTTTGTCAAGCGCGCCAACAACGTACCAACCAGACCCCAGGCAAGTGCGGCCAGCAGCAATGCAAGCGCGTGAGTATCAGCCCATTGATAGCTGGTGATCAATAGTTCGCGCAGTGACATAGGGATTCCCCGGAATTCAACTACCGTGTATTAAATTGACTTCAGATCATATTGGGGGGCGACAGCACCTGCCGTTTCGCTGGCCAAAATCTCAATACGCTTGGCGCCAATCACGCAGATGCACGGAATCAATTTCCGAAATGCCGGGCCAGACATGGCATACATAGTACCAAGCACCACGGCTATTGGTCCGGCCGCACCAGCAATGGCCATCATCGTTCCGCCTCCCAGCAGCGCGCCGCCCGCGCTCATATATCCGGACGTGGCAATGATGCCTTTCAGCACTATCATCTGCAGCGCATTCATGCCTAGAACAGTCCCTGCAAAACCACCGGCGCTACCTGCCGCTGCACCGACAAGATCTCCCGCCGCAAACGATGTGAATTTTCGTACCTCGCTTAGCGTCACCCTGCGCTTAACGCCTCGCGCGGCAAGCTCAGCCTCTACCTGTTTGGTCAACTTTTGCGTTTCTTCATCAGTCATCTTGCTAATAGACAGATCAACAATTTTGAAAAGAATGGCCCGTTCAACATCCGGAACTTCGGCCTTGGTCGATTCACTGACATGG
>CAJBMJ010000395.1 GCA_903954045.1 uncultured beta proteobacterium
GTTGCTGGATTGCACTTCGCTGGCCGGATTGGCCAATGCCGCTGTTCCCGTGCCATGCCCCACCATGCCCATGTATCTGATCTGGCATGCGCGGTACCAACAGGATCCAGCGCATCAATGGCTACGAGAACAATTGGAGGCGGTGGCTGCTGGAAACTATCCTGCAACCCACTGATTGCGGCCCTTCACCTTGGCAAGGTAGAGAGCCTTGTCCGCGCGATGGTACAAGGCGTCGGACGTGTCCGCATCCAACATGACCGCGATGCCCAGACTGATGGTCATGACCCCTGGAACAGGTAGGCCTAAATGCTCAATGGCGAGGATTTCCAGAGCGGTGCGCAATTGCTCCGCGGCGACTTGGGCCTGTTCCAAATTGCAGTCTTCAAGTAGCACGCCGAATTCTTCACCACCCATGCGAGCTGGCATGTCGATTTCTCGGCGCAACACAGACCGCAAACACTGCGCCACCTTTTTCAGGGCTTCATCGCCAGCCGGATGACCATACCTGTCGTTGTATTTCTTGAAGTGGTCTACGTCAATAAGGATCAGAGCTGCAGACAACTGCTGCCGTGCGTGCTGGGCCAGCAGGTGTTCCAGTCGTTCGCTGAAGGCACGACGGTTGGGTAGTCCGGTGAGAGAGTCCGTGGCGGACAGATTTTTCAACTCCTGCACCTGGTCCCGAACAATGCCGATCAAGTCGTGCGTATACCGCGCAAGGGCCGTCAGTTCATCCTGACCTTTGACCGTGATGCGCCCAGTCCACTCTTTGGACTCCACGATGCGGCCCAATTCGGTGTGCAGGCGGTTGATTCGCCGCACCACCAAAACGTCGAGCAATAGCACCAGCACCACGCCGCAAATCAATATCAATGCAATCACCACAGCCTGCGTTGTGTTGTAGCTTCGCTGTGCTGCCTGCGCGTGTTTGCGCGGCGATGTCATTTGCACTTCGGCAATGGATCTGTCGAAGATGCTGGTGACTGGATAGCGCAGCTCAAGGTGCGTTTCGTATTCGCTTACGCCCACTGCTTCGGGCGTGAGCAGGTTGCTCGCCTTGCTGCCTGTGAATGTCTGCGGACCGGCTGATGCCCCCGGAACCAACTTGAATACGACGCCGGTCATTTCGGAAATATGCTGAATCATCGCGTCATTGATCCAGCGCCCGATCAGAATGTAGCCATGGGGCGGACCTTTGCCACCACTGTTCAACATCGGGCTATGGCAAACCATGGCCAACTGGGTATTGGCCAACATGATTCCGCAAGCATTGCTATTGCCAACGCGCTGAAAGTAATCAGAAAAGGCTCGTGCGTTTTGGGTGGCCATTTGGGTTGCGGGTAACTCACCTGTAGCGGACGGTACCTCAGACATCTGAAATACCTTTCCACCCAAATCCAAGAGAACCAGGAAGTGCAAGCCACCTACGGCCAGAGCTTCAGGATTGAGTTCATCCTTGGTGAATTTTGGATTTGGCTTGGCAAAGTGGTCATAGAGTTCTGTCCAGTTGGCCCAGGATTTCAGAACGCCATTGACTTCGAGCGACGTTGCCTGAAGCATGCCCACCAAGCGGCGCAAATCGCTTTCGGCTTCCACCTTTTCGAGCTCGA
>CAJBMJ010000396.1 GCA_903954045.1 uncultured beta proteobacterium
CCAAGACCAACAATGCACCAGAAGTCGCCATCTGGGGCACCGGCACGCCCAAGCGCGAGTTCTTGTACGTAGACGATATGGCCAGTGCCAGCGTCTTTGTAATGAACCTGCCCCTGGTCACCTACCGCACCCACACCCAGCCCATGCAAAGCCACATCAACGTCGGCTTTGGCAGCGACATAACCATCTACGAACTCGCCCACGCCGTAGGCAAAGCCGTAGGCTACAGCGGCAAAATCACCTTTGACGCCACCAAGCCCGATGGCGCCCCACGCAAATGGATGGACAGCACCCGCCTCAACAGCCTGGGCTGGACAGCGCAGTATGGCCTGGCCCAGGGGCTGGAGTTGGCTTATGCTGACTACCTGAACAAAACCCCTGCTTAACGCACGCTGCAAAAGCGCAGGCTGCTGCAAAAACAATAGCAAAAAAACACCGTCATACCCATGAGCACTACCCCTGCGCCGAACGCCAGCACCCCTATTGCCACCCCCAAAGTCGCCCTGATCACCGGCATCACCGGTCAGGACGGCTCCTACCTTGCAGAGCTCTTGCTGGAAAAAGGCTACATCGTTCACGGCATCAAACGCCGCTCCAGTAGCTTCAACACCGACCGCGTAGACCACATCTACCAGGATCCCCATATTGATAACGCCAGGTTCAAGCTGCACTACGGAGATTTAACCGACACCAGCAACCTCACAAGAATCATCCAGCAAGTCCAACCCGATGAGGTCTACAACCTCGGAGCCCAAAGCCACGTAGCCGTGTCTTTCGAATCCCCCGAATACACCGCCGACGTAGACGGCATGGGCACCCTGCGCATTCTGGAAGCCATCCGCATCCTGGGCCTGGAAAAGAAAACCCGCTTCTACCAAGCCAGTACCAGCGAACTCTACGGTCTGGTGCAAGAAATACCCCAAAAAGAGACCACGCCCTTCTACCCACGCTCCCCGTATGCCGTAGCCAAGCTCTACGCCTACTGGATCACGGTGAACTACCGAGAAGCCTACGGCATGTACGCCTGCAACGGCATTCTCTTCAACCACGAGAGCCCACGCCGGGGCGAAACCTTCGTCACCCGCAAAATCACCCGCGGCCTGGCCAACATCGCCCAAGGATTGGAACAATGCCTGTACATGGGCAATATGGATGCGTTGCGAGACTGGGGCCACGCCAAAGACTATGTACGCATGCAATGGATGATGCTGCAGCAAGACAATCCGCAAGACTTTGTGATTGCCACCGGCGTGCAATACAGCGTGCGCGAATTCATCACCTGGACGGCCAATGCACTGGGCATAGAAATAGCATTTGAAGGGCAGGGCGTGGACGAGGTAGCCAAGATAACCGCCATAACAGGAGACAGCGCTCCTGCACTCAAGGTGGGTGACACCCTGGTAAAAGTAGACCCACGCTATTTCCGCCCCACAGAAGTAGAAACCCTGCTGGGCGACCCATCCAAGGCAAAGAAAGACCTGGGCTGGATACCGGAGATCACGGCGCAAGACATGTGCAAGGAGATGGTCGAGCACGATCTGGCGCAGGCCAAGCAGCATGCCTTGCTCAAGCAGCATGGGTATAGCGTGAGTGTGAGCGTGGAATAATTCACTATGCCAGCCATCAGCATGTTTTTCGGAATCATCGTCTATTTGTATTTCTTTGACGACGAACGCCACAAACTCCCGCACATACATGTTCGTTACCAGGGAGCTGAGGCTGCATTTTCAATTCTGGATGGCACCATCCTCTCAGGGAAGTTGCCTATCAGCCGTGAACGGCTCGTTCAAGCCTGGATTGAGATACACCGCGAAGAACTAATGGCGGACTGGGACTTGGCCGTCAAGGGCGAAACACCCTTCCCAATTGACCCACTCCGCTGAAAATCAAAGGCCCAACTATGGAATGCGTAACCGCAGTCAAACCATTACCGGACTTCCAGATCGAAGTGGCGTTCGACACTGGGCATGTCAAAATATTCGACATGAAACCCTATCTAGGGAAGGGCGTATTTACCCGACTTCGTGACACGACAGTTTTCAACCAAGCCTATATTGACTACGACACCGTTTGCTGGCCGGGTAACTTGGATATGGCACCAGACACCCTGTTTGATCGGGGCATTACCGTCACCTACTCATCCACCAAATAACGCCTGGGCCCAAGGTTCAGCATAGAACCAGCCCCGCGCAAGCGAACCAACAAACAAGTAACCTAGGGAGTTTCTGTCACATGAAAATCGCCATCGCAGGCACCGGCTACGTAGGCCTGAGCAACGCTGTGTTGCTGGCCCAGCACAACGAAGTGGTGGCCATAGACATAGTGCCTGCCAAGGTAGACCTGCTCAATGCCCGCAAAAGCCCCATTGAAGACGCCGAGCTGCAAGACTACCTTGCCA
Organism: uncultured beta proteobacterium; assembly: GCA_903954045.1. Lineage (GTDB taxonomy): Bacteria > Pseudomonadota > Gammaproteobacteria > Burkholderiales > Burkholderiaceae_C > Allorhodoferax. The sequence goes on from CAJBMJ010000396.1 coordinate 2,399, forward strand.
CCAAGCCCCTGAACCTGCGCGCCACGCTAGACAAGGCAGACGCCTACAGCGGCGCAGACTTTGTGGTGATAGCCACACCCACCAACTACGACGAGCAAACCAACTACTTTGACACCCGCAGCATAGAAGCCGTGGTGGCAGACGTAATGCAACACGCCCCCCAGGCGGTGATGGTCATTAAAAGCACCGTGCCCGTGGGCTACACCGCCAAACTACGCCAGCAAACTGGCAGCCCAAACATCATCTTCAGCCCCGAGTTTCTACGTGAAGGCCGAGCACTGTATGACAACCTGCACCCCAGCCGCATTGTGGTGGGCGAACAAAGCGACAGGGCCAAAACCTTTGCCGCGCTGCTGCAGCAAGGCGCCATCAAGCAAAACATAGACGTGCTGCTGACCGGCAGCACCGAGGCAGAGGCCATCAAACTCTTTGCCAATACCTACTTGGCTATGCGCGTGGCGTTTTTTAACGAGCTGGACACCTATGCCGCCAGCCACGGGCTGGACAGCCGCCAAATCATCGACGGCGTGTGCCTGGACCCGCGCATAGGCAAGCACTACAACAACCCCAGTTTTGGCTACGGCGGCTACTGCCTGCCCAAAGACACCAAGCAACTGCTAGCCAATTTTGATGCCGTGCCGCAAAACATCATGCGCGCCATAGTAGACAGCAACACCACCCGCAAAGACTTTTGCGCCGCTGAGATATTGAAAAAGCTGGGCTCGAAGCATTTGGGCTCTGACCCCAATTGCGCAGCGCACAAACCAAAAGTTGTCGGTATCCACCGCCTCGTCATGAAAGCCGGCAGCGACAACTTTAGAAGCAGCAGCATCCAGGGCATCATGAAGCGCATCAAAGCCAAGGGTGTGGAGGTCATCGTTTTTGAACCCGCCTTGAAAGAAGCCAAGTTCTTCAACAGCCGCGTGGTGAATGACCTGGCCCAGTTCAAGCAAGAGGCCGATGTGATTGTGGCCAACCGCATGACCGCTGACCTGGGTGATGTGGCGGACAAGGTCTACACCCGCGACCTGTTTGGGCAGGACTAAGCAGCATGTACCGTACCCAGCGCATCTGTTTTATGTGCAAAATGTGCCCGCAGCCCCCGTACTACCTGCGTGAAAAGCTATAAAAATAATAGCACCTCTGCATACCCCGTCTTGCCTTAATCACAACCCTATGCGCCCTGCTGTGCCTGCCACCCCCCGCTAAAACCCAATGAACGCCGCACAACTGCTAGAACTCATTGCGCACGGCGAAAGTGTGCATGTGGAATTCAAAAGCAGCTTCCAAAAAGAAGTCATAGAAACACTCACCGCGTTCGCCAACACCCAAGGCGGCGCGGTGTTGCTGGGTATCAACGACTCCGGGCAAGTGCTGGGCGTAAGCCTGCAGACTGAGACCGTGCAAGGCTGGATCAACCAATGCAAACAAGTCACCAGCCCCAGAATCATCCCCGACGTTGAACTGATCCAGGTTGACGGCAAAACCGTGGCTGCAATCAGCATTGGCGAATACCCC
>CAJBMJ010000397.1 GCA_903954045.1 uncultured beta proteobacterium
CTCAACTACCTGGGGTGCAATACCGCTTTTGCCAAAGACGCAGGACAAACAAGCCCGCTCGACCTGGTGGGCAAAGACGATTTTCAGATGGGATGGGCCCCCGAAGCCGAACTGTACCGCGCCGATGACAGCGCCGTGATGGTAAGCGGCCGCGCCAAACTGTTCTACGACGAGCCCCAGACCACACCCGCTGGCGATGTGATCTGGTTGCGCACATCCAAGATCCCCCTGAAGAACATGCGCGATGAGGTGGTGGGAGTATTGGGTCTGTACGAAGACATCACTGACCGAAAAGCGGCAGAGCTGCAGTTGCGCAAGCTCTCACTGGTGGCAGAGCAAAGCCCGGAGTCCGTGTTGATCACCGATCTCAGCGGTGCCATCGAATATGTCAACGAATCGTTCACCCGCAAGACCGGTTATTCACGCGATGAAATCCTGGGGCGCAATCCGCGCATACTGCACTCGGGCCAAAATAGCAGGGCAGTATATGCAGCAATGTGGCAAGCCCTGCAACAGGGCAAAACCTGGAGCGGCGAGTTGATCAACCGTCGCAAGGACGGCAGCAATTATGTGGACTGGGCAGTTATCACGCCGCTGCGCTCACCCGAAGGAGTGGTAACCCACTATGTCGCCCTTCAGGACGACATCACCGATCGCAAAAAAGATGCGGATGAGCTGGAGCGCTATCGGCACACCCTGGAAGATCTGGTGGCTCGGCGCACCGAAGAGCTCAACAGCGCCAGATTGCAGGCTGACAGGGCCAACCAGACCAAATCTGAATTTCTGGCCAATATGAGCCATGAAATTCGCACCCCCATGAACGGCATGATCGGCATGCTGGATGTGCTGCGGACGACGCAGCTCGACCCCGAGCAGCACCGCATGCTCGACACGGTGCAGAAGTCCTCCATGTCGCTGCTGAACATCCTCAATGACATTCTGGATTTTTCCAAAATTGAAGCGGGCAAGCTGGAAATAGAACAAGTTCCCACCGCGCTGCGTGAGGTAGGCGAGAGCGTGATACACCTCATCGCCAACGGCGCCCGCAGCAAGGGGGTCGAGGTCCAATGGTCGATCGCTCCGGAACTGCCGCAGTGGATACAGTCTGATCCCACGCGCTTGCGGCAGATTTTGCTCAATCTGGTGGGCAATGCCGTGAAGTTTGTTGCTCAGAACTCTGGCAGGGTTGCCCTGCAGATTGAACCCGGCGAGATGGAAGACGGCCGTGCGGCGATGCAGTTCAAAGTGGTGGACAACGGCATCGGCATGGATGCAGTGGTGGTTTCCAAGTTGTTCCAGCCCTTCACCCAGGCCGATGCCAGTACCTTGCGCAAATACGGCGGTACCGGATTGGGTTTGTCCATCACCCAGCGACTGGTACACCTGATGCAAGGCACCATCCATGTGCAAAGCACGCCGGGTGCTGGTTCCGAATTCTTGGTGACTCTGCCGCTGCTGCTGGCCCCGGCCCCTGCACTTTTGTCCCAGCCATTAGCCCATCCCGAGTTGCCAGCCACCGCAGCAGAGCCAGAAGCTGCGCGGCAGGCACCCAGCATTGAAGAGGCACGGCGGGCCGCTCGCCTGATTTTGCTGGCAGAGGACAACGAGACCAACCGCGAGGTCATCCTGGAACAACTGCGCCTGCTGGGCTACGCCGCTGAAATGGCCGAGGACGGCGAACAAGCCCTGCAAATGTGGCGCGAAGGAAGCTACGCTGTCCTGCTCACCGACTGCCACATGCCCCGCATGGACGGATTCGTACTGAGTGAAACCATCCGCCGCAGCGAGCCTGTGGGCCAGCACCTGCCCATCATTGCCATCACCGCCAACGCCATGCAAGGCGAGGCCGAA
>CAJBMJ010000398.1 GCA_903954045.1 uncultured beta proteobacterium
CCTTGCGTTGCAGGTACCCACCAAAAACCAACAGAAAAAACACCATGATGCACGCTGGAACCAAGCCGGCCAGAAACATGGTGTTGATCGGCACACGGGCAATGATCGCGTACATGATGAGAGGAACAGACGGAGCCAGCAAAACGCCCAAGGCGCTGGCACTGGTGACCAGGCTGATACCGCGCTTCTCAGGAAACCCTGCCCTCATCAGCAGCGGCAGGAGCAGTCCACCCAACGCCAGTATCGTGACACCGCTTCCACCAGTAAATGCTGTGAAGGCCGAGCAAAGCAGGGCGCTAGCCACCACAGTCCCCGTGGTTCCCCCACCAAAGAGCGATACAAAAAGTGTCCCAAGTCGCTGAGCCGCCCCGGTTCGAGCAAACGTCAAACCCGCCAAAGTAAATAGAGGCAAGGCGGGCAAGGACGGGTTGACAGTGATCTGGTAATGGGACAGCGGGACAGACGCAAGAGGCAGAGCTTCTCGCCAGAACAGGGCCAAAGCCAGGCATCCCAGAACAGCGAAGATGGGTGTGCCGAAAAGCAGCGCTGCTATGAGCATGACGACGACAGGCCAGATGGGAAGCGCAGTGCCGTCGAACATCCAAGCAAGCGATATTCCTGCCAGCAGCGGGATCACAGCAACAAGAGCGTTTATCCAGGGTCGGCTTTGGTCCTTGTAGCCAAGTTGAAACCCCAGGATCAAAAAGCCAAGTGGCATGCTTGCTTGAATCCACCAAACAGGTAGGCCGTAGGCCAGAATTTGGGCTGCCTGACGCTCACTGTCTACCAATCGCCAGCTCGCAGCGCAGAGCGCGCCGCAAACCAACGACGCGAAAACGGTCGCAAAGCGCTGAGTGGCCAACTGAAGCCGGGGAGAACTTGAGGAAATGATGCCGTTGCCAAAGGTGCTGAGGTGCCCGTGGCGCTGCGCTGCTATGGAGCCAAACATGGCCATGGCCAAACCCAGATGCTGAACCACTACAGGCGCGTTTTCAATACCGTTGCCGGCAAACGGGCGAGCAAGAATTTCAATCAGCGGAATCAAAACCATCAGCAACAAGGCAGCTGAGGCAAGCACTTCGTCCAGGCGGATGGTTCCACCCCACCCAAAGCCCTTCGGGGTCATTTTGCTTGGGCCTGACGGTAGGCTTTGATGTGTTTGAAGACTTCATCAAAGGTCTCAGCCGGAACCATGGAACCACGTATGCGCGGATACAGCTTCTCGGCCAGGTCATTCCATTCCAGCATTTCTTGCGCTGACGGTTTGTGCACAATCAGCCCACGTTTTTTCATTGCGTCTACCGCTTCGTCCACCTCTCTACGCGCCTGCCTGCGCATTTGCTCGCTGGCTTTTTCTCCCGCCGTGCGCAGAGCTTCTTGTGCTTTTGGCGTCATGGCATCCCATGCCTTAAGGGTGACTACCATGGCGCCCACAATCGGAGCCCAATTGATTTCAAGCATGTGTGGAGCAGCGTTGTAAATCTGGCTAGCCAATGCAAAGTAGGGCGTCGAAGGAACCACGTTAATCATGCCGGTCTGCATGGACGGCAGAATGTCCGCGGTTTCCAGAGGAATTGGCGTGTAGCCCAGGCTTTTCATAATGGCCTGTTGCTCGGGTTCGGAACCCCAGGCAAAGAACTTCATTCGCTTGTAGTCCTCGGGACGTACGGCAGCCTCTTTCGAAAAGAAACGTACCCAACCAGCATCGCCCCAGGCCAAAACCACAAATCCCTTGTCGAGAAATTTTTTCTCCATGGACGGGCGCATTTTTTCTCTGACGTAATCCACTTCTTCCCAGCTCCGAAACAGCAATGGCAAACTCTGCAGCGCCGCTATGGAGGGTTCAATTTCGCGCAGCCCCACTACTGACATCAAGGCGGACTGCAATTGCCCTATGCGCATGCGCCTGGCCATTTCGGTCTCGCCGCCCTGGCTTCCGTCGGGGTACACCACCACCTTAGAGGCACCACCTTGCGCATTGCGCCAGGCCTCCCCCACCTCCAGCAGTTGGCGGTGGTACAGGGAACTTTTGGGAGCCAGGGTACCTATACGCAACTGCATGTCTGCCGCTAGCGCAGGAGAGAGTATCAACATACCAAAAACGAACTGCAGTATGGCCTTCAAATGGTTCATAAGGTGGAGGTGTATCGTTAGAAGAGGTCGTCAGCCTGGCTCAGCATCCACGTCGCACGCTCCCGCATGACGGCGTTTTGCAGGCCAGGATGGGTTTTGCTTGCAGCCAAGGCCTTGTGAAGCAGCATTTCAAAGCTGGCACGGTCACCTTTGGGCAGGGCAATTCCTTCGGCCTTGGCCACAAATGCGCCCGCACTGCGTCCATCCCCCAGCGCGATTGCCTGGTCAAAATACGTGAGAGCCTGTTCAGAGGAACCTCCGGGCCGAGAGGTCTCAAAGGTGCCCATCAAACTGGCCAGAGCGCCCTGACCGTAGTGCGGAGACCTGGCATATGCCAGAGTTGCCAAGCGGATCGCTAAAGGGAGGTCAGCCACAATGTCTGGACTGTCTGTGGACAAAGCTATGTACCCACCCCATGACGCCGCAGCCCAATAGGCAAGACCAATATGGGCGCTTTCCAATGGTGGCCACTGTTCAGGGTGTGCGCTCTGCAGGGACTGTCTCAGATGGGGATAGGTGCGAGCGAGAGAAGCCATCGCGTGGGTGTGCGCTCGCAGGTAGAGTCGGGCCGCCCGCTCACGCAACGACTGTGCCATGCGAATGTCTTTTGATTCGATCCGGTCTGCCTCGAGCGACACAAAGGCGTAGGCGTATTGGGTGAATCCAGCGGCCACTGATTCGGACAATCCGATGTTGTCCGGCACCTCTCGCAGCAGCGCTTCAGAGAGCTTGAGGTAAAAAGCACTTGCTTCACGCGCCAGTACCAGATCCTCTTCCGCCGCCTTTCCCTGCGCCGCCAATTCATTGGCGACCCCCTGAACAATCAGATACTTAGGCGAGCATCCGGTGAGGCAAGTCAGGGTGGCTGCTATTCCAACTAGCTGCCATCGCGCCTTGCACCAGACATTACTGTATTGGGCTTCAAAAAAGTGAAGCATGAAGCAAGGGCGTCGAGTGGCTCGCCATGAACATCACCACCAATCTCTATCCAGCTTGATTTTTGTGTAAAGGGTCATATCGCTGGCCGCGCAACAGCGCAAGAGGTGACTCCCAATAAATGTGAACGTTGTGAAACGGATCAAGCAAAATTTTGCAAGCCCAAGCCAGTCCCCACGAGGGGCCCCGCAGAAAGAACAGATGCACGGTGCGAAACAGCAGACCGCCGGCGCCCAAGGCAAGCCACATGAGTCCCACATCGTTGACATACCCGGCAAAATTTGTCGCGGGACTGATCAGCCCGAAGAGACTGGGGGCCAGGGCCAGCAATGCGGGCAAAGACAGCCACACGGTGATCAGAATGGCTTTGCGGCGCATGTTGAATCCCACCTTGATGGATTCTTTGTAGTCATAGCTCACATCGTGAATGCGGTCATGGCCACGGGGCTCAAAGAAAATGTGCCCTGACTGCCGCGTGACCATGCCCACCAGCCAACCCACGATTCCGGCGAGGGCGGGATTGGTGAAGAGCAGTACGTAGGCGGCAATAAAACTCAAGGCGCTAACCAAATGCAGAGTCTGGTTAATGCGGCACTGGTGGTAGTACCGATGGTCATCTTGCTGCAATACCTTAACTTGCTTCCAAAAATCACCCATGCCTCTTCTCCCAGTGTGCGATGTGACACGTTGTGTGTCGAAACTGTGAATCGAATATAGAAGTGATGCATGACAGATTGGTGAATAGACCAATGCGTTTCTTTTTCACCTCGGGTTTACCCTGCTTTATTCCTTCGACATCGGTCGCCAAGCCTCGTTAAGATGGCCGACCGGCTGGAGGTATCTATATGAAGTTGAATAATGTGTCTTTGGGGGCGAAGTTGTGGTTTGCCATCGCCTGCGTCATCGCGCTGTTGGTCTTTACCTTGGTTGCTGCTTCAACCCGCACGACAGACATGAATGTGAAGCAGGAAGCCATTGCAGCGCAGTATGTGGTCAAGGTCGGAGATGTCACCCGGTGGGCCGGCTTGGTGAGGAATAACGCTACCCGGGCTATTTCCAGCTTGGTGAGTTCTGATCCCGCCTTGGGCGATTTCTACAAGGACGCCATCGCTGCCACCAGTGCAGAAATTTCTGAACTGCAAAAGAAAATCGATGCCACAGAATTTGCGACAGAGTCTAAATCGCTGATCGCCCGAATCGGTGAAGAACGCAAGCGAGTGCTGGCTTCCCGCGTCAAAGCTTTCGATGCCAAGAAGGCTGGTGACCAGGAAGCTGTCAAGAAAGAACTTGATGCCGAGTACATCCCGGCTACCAATGCGTACCTCAAGAGCCTGGATGATCTGGCCGCGATGCAAGTCAAGGGTTTTGACTCGGTCCGGGAAGAATTTGCCCGCCAGCGTGACACCAATGCCATGTTTGCGCGCCTGATGGTGGGCGGCTTGGTCGTCCTGCTCCTGCTGGGAACCTGGATGCTGATCAAGCAGATTCGCCAGCCCTTGCGGGATGCCATCACGGTGGCAGAAACCATTGCCTCTGGCGATCTGAGCGCCAAAGTGGAAGTGAACCGTGGGGATGAGTTTGGTGAAATGATGCGGGCTATCGCCCACATGCAGGACCAACTGGTGCATCTGGTGTCAGACGTGCGCCGAGGTACCGACAGCATGGCCCATGTGAGCGAGGAGATTGCCGCTGGTAACAATGATCTGTCGGTACGCACCGAACAAACTGCTTCCAACCTGCAGGAAACGGCTTCCAGTATGGAGCATCTCACTTCCACGGTGAAACAGTCGTCCGACTCTGCTCGCCAGGCCAACCAGTTGGCGGCTTCTGCTGCGCAAGTGGCACAGCGCGGTGGTCAGGTGGTAGGCCAGGTGGTCTCCACCATGGACGAGATCAATGCCAGTTCGCGCAAGATTTCCGACATCATCAGTGTCATTGACGGTATCGCCTTTCAGACCAACATCCTGGCCTTGAATGCTGCAGTGGAGGCGGCGCGGGCCGGTGAGCAGGGCCGGGGCTTTGCGGTGGTGGCCAGCGAGGTGCGCAGCTTGGCGGGACGCTCTGCTGAGGCTGCCAAAGAAATCAAGCTGCTGATCAACACCAGCGTGGAAAAAGTGGAAGGTGGCTCCACTCTGGTGGCACAAGCGGGCCAAACCATGAACGAGATCGTCACTTCGGTGCAGCGCGTGACCGACATCATGGGGGAAATCTCCTCCGCGGCTTCAGAGCAGTCGGACGGCATTGCACAGGTCAACGGTGCGATCAGCCAGCTGGACCAGATGACGCAGCAAAACGCGGCGCTGGTGGAACAATCCGCCGCTGCGGCCAGCAGCATGAAAGACCAGGCCCAGCGTCTGGCACAGGTGGTGTCTGCTTTCAAGCTCGATGGCAATCTTGCGCTGTCGGTTCAATCGGAGCAAAGGACCGCGCACCGCGCACCGCCCAAATCCTTGCCCAAACCCGCAGCCAGGCCCTTGCCCAAGCCAGCGGCCAGACCGGCATTGTCAAACTCCGCAGTCAAGCTTGCAGCGCCAGCTGCCAAGCGTCCGTCCGTTGCCCTTGCTGCCAAACCGGCCCCCAAGGCAGTAGCCGCTCCCAAGGCCACAGCAGTTGCAGCCAAGTCGGATGACGACTGGGAAACCTTCTGACAGCGGGGTTTTGCCACCCTTAAGGTGCGCTTAATGTGCGAAACCTACCATGCGAAGCCATGGAGGTTCTATGCACTTATTGAAATCAGGTTTGCGGATATCGGCGTTATTGGGCCTGGCGTGGGCCGTTCAGGCTAACGCCGCAACGCCCGCTGACATGCTGGCGCAATACTCCGCGCAGGCGGGGCAAGCGGCGCAGGCCGCGCGCGGGCAGACATTCTTCACCACCAAGCAGGGCAAAGAGTGGAGCTGTGCGAGTTGCCACTCTGCGTCGCCCACCGTGGAAGGTAAACACGCAAGCACCGGCAAGGTGATCAGCCCACTGGCACCGGCATTCAATCCGGACCGGTTCACCGACCTCGCCAAGACTGAAAAGTGGTTCAGGCGCAACTGCAATGATGTGGTGGGCCGCGAATGCTCCGCTGCGGAAAAGGCCGATGTAATGGCTTGGTTGTTGACGTTCAAGCGCTAGGAGGCATTGATGAAAAAAACGACTCTAGCGCTTATGCAGTCTGCACAAGCAGCTACCAAAAACATAGCACACCTGTTGTTTGTTGGCAGCTGTCTGGCGTGGGGCGCTTCGGCGGCCTATGCTGACTCGGGAACCGGCGCGCGGGTCCCACTGCTGCCAAAGTACACCCAGGAATGCGCGGCGTGCCATTTGGCCTATCCGGCCGGTTTTCTGCCAGCAGCATCCTGGCAGCGCGTCATGGCGGGGCTGGGCAAGCACTACGGTACCGATGCCTCCCTGGACGAGGCTAGCGTGCGTGAGATCAGCACCTGGCTCAAGGCCAATGCAGCAACCTACAAGCGCGTCAGCGAAGAGCCGCCGCAGGACCGCATTACGAAATCAGCCTGGTTTTTGCAGAAGCACCGTGAAGGCGAAGTACCCGCCACCGTCTGGAAGCGCGCCTCGGTGGGCAGCGCTGCCAATTGCGCGGCGTGCCACACCCAAGCTGCCGCTGGCAGCTACAGCGAACGAGAAATCAGGATTCCCAAATGAGCAGCGCCCCTTCCACTTCCAAAATACTGGTCTGGGATGTCCCTGTACGGGTATTCCACTGGATGTTGGTGCTGAGCTTTGCAGGTGCATACCTCACTGCCGAGAGCGAACGCTGGCGCCTGCTGCATGTAACTCTGGGCTACACCATGGGGGGGCTGCTCGCGTTTCGGGTGTTTTGGGGGATTATGGGAACCCGTTACGCACGTTTCTCCAGTTTCGTACAGGGCCCGACCCGTGTGCTGCGCTACTTGCGTTCACTTCTGAGTGGGAAACCTGAGCACCATGTCGGGCACAACCCCGCAGGTGCACTGGCTATTGTGGTGCTCATGTTGGCGGGTGTGTGCATTGTGGCCACCGGATGGGCGGGCTACAACGAAATTGGTGGCGAGTGGGTCAGCGAACTGCATGAAGCCGCCGCCAACACCATGCTGCTGGTTGTGGGCATACACGTCTCCGGCGTGCTGGTTTCGACAGTGTTACATCGCGAGAACCTGGTGCGCTCCATGGTGACCGGCACCAAACAGGGCCTGACCACGCAGGGAATACGTTACGCTGCATGGCCGGTGGCGATAGCCCTGCTAATGGCAGTGCTGGCTTTCTGGTGGTTGCAGTGGCAGAGTGCGCCTGTGGTGTAAGCAATTAATCAAACTGGACGGGATTGGACCATGCGTGTTCTGTTGGCCGAAGATGACTCCATGCTGGGTGATGGCCTGCGGGCGGGCTTGCGCCAGTTGGGTTTTCAGGTGGATTGGGTACGCGATGGCGTGGCTGCGGAGCGCGAGCTGGCCTCTGGCGTGTACACCGCAGGGGTGCTCGATCTGGGCCTGCCCCTGAAAGACGGAATGGATGTTTTGCGGGCACTGCGCGAACGCAAGATCAATACACCGGTATTGGTACTCACCGCCAGGGATGCGGTGTCCGAGCGCATCAAGGGGCTTGATCTCGGTGCCGACGACTACGTTATCAAACCGGTCGACTTGAACGAACTGGGTGCCCGTCTGCGCTCACTGGTGCGGCGTGCGCATGGTCAGGTACAGGAGGTGCTCATGTCCAACCAAGTGCAGCTGGACCCAGCTGCCCGACAGGTGAAGCTGCAGGGACAACCGGTCACTCTCTCTACTCGTGAGTTCGATTTGCTGCATGCGCTGATGCGCAACGTGGGCCGCGTACTTTCACGCGAGCAACTCGAGCAGCAGATGTACAGCTGGGGCCATGAGGTAGAGAGCAACACCATAGAGGTGCACATCCACCACCTGCGCCGCAAGTTGCATCCGGATGCCATTCAGACCGTACGCGGCATTGGCTACACCATGCCCCAAAGTTCCGAACTCTCATGACCCAGTCCTTGTTGCAGCCGGCCAAGTCACTGCAGGCTCGTCTGTTGTCCATGGTGCTGGGGCTGGCCGCTCTGGTGTGGTTCAGCGCAGCGGTATTGACCTGGGTCGATACGCAGCATGAGCTCGATGAATTGCTCGATGGCCATCTGGCACAGGCGGCAGCCCTGTTGGTAGTGCAGCAGGCCGGGGCCGATGACGACGATCACGAACTGGTAGACGCACCTTCGCTTCACAAGTACGCGCCCAAGGTGGCGTTTCAGGTGTTCCATGACGGGCAATTGATGACGCGCTCGGCCAATGCGGGTCAGCAGCCCATGGCCACGCAACTGGCGGGGTTTTCAACCGTGCGCATGCCCGATGGCGAGCAGTGGCGGGTGTTTGCGGCGCAGGGCGCAGAGACGGATATACAAGTGTTTGTGGGTGAGAAGGTGGAGTCCCGCGACGCCATTTTGCGGGCCGTGCTCCGAAGCGTTTTTTGGCCCCTCCTGATCGCTCTGCCACTGCTGGCGGCCGCTGGTTGGTGGTCGGTGCGCAAAGGGCTGGAGCCGGTGCGGCGGCTCAGTGCAGAACTGGGCAGACGCGAACCCCAGGCCTTGGAGCCCCTGACCCTGGAAGACATGCCAGTGGAGCTGGAACCCTTGGTGGACTCTCTCAACGCTATGCTGCAGCGCATTGACCACATGGTGGTGGCCGAGCGCCGCTTCACGGCGGACGCGGCGCATGAGTTACGCACGCCCATTGCCGCCATACGGGCGCAAGCCCAGGTAGCCTTGGGCGCGGGGGACGACGTGGTGGAGCGCAGACACGCCCTGCAGGCAACGCTGGCCGGTTGCGACCGCGCCACCCGCCTGGTGGAGCAACTATTAACCCTGGCGCGCCTGGAGGCTAACCCTGCTGTATCCACCGTGCCAGTAGATTTGGCGGCAGTGGTACAGCGCATTGCCGCAGACTTGGCGCCAGCTGCTTTGGCCAAGTCGCAGATACTGGAACTCGATGCCCAGACTGGTTGCGCACTGGCTGTGGACGAAGTGCTGTTGGGCGTGCTGGTACGCAACCTTGTAGACAATGCGTCACGCTATAGCCCGCCCGGTGCCCAAATTCATGTTCAGGTAAGCCAGTCTTCCGAGGGCCCGGTACTGCGGGTGCAAGACAGCGGCCCAGGTTTGTCAGAAGAAGCTTTGCAAAGACTGGGAGAGCGTTTTTTCCGGGTGCTGGGCTCAGACCAGCCAGGCAGTGGTTTGGGCTGGTCTATCGTACGCCGCTTGCTTGACGTGTTTCGGGCCAGGGTCCAGATAGAGGCTTCCACGCAATGGGGTGGACTCTCGGTCACTGTGACCTGGCCAAACTCAGTGTGAGCGCTGAAGGATCTGCTCGATTTCCTGGTCCTTGTGGTCCCACAGGTCGGCCATCCAGCGATGGAAGGTGCGGCGAAAACCGGAGTCTTTCTCGTAATCGCTAGTGCCAAACTCAGGTGGAATAGGCACCTGGCGCACCCGTAACACGATCTCCGGGCTGGTTCCGCACAAAAAATCCCAAAAGCTGGGGATGCCGTGCGGGTAGACGATGGTGGCATCAACCAGCGAATGAAACTGCGTGCCCATGGCATTGAGTGCCAGTGCCAGTGCGCCGGACTTGGGTTTGAGCAGGTGGCGATAGGGCGATGCCTGGGTCTGGTGCTTTTGTGCCGTAAAGCGCGTGCCCTCGGCAAAGCTCATCACGCTGGTGGGTACCAGCGCAAACTTTTCACAGGCCTTTCGGGTGCTCTCTTTGTCTTGTTCCCGCAGATTGGGGTTTTTGCGCAAGGCTGTTTTGTCGTGGCGTCTCATGAATGGAAAATCGAGCGCCCACCAGGCCAGACCAATGACCGGCACATAAATAAGTTCCTGCTTCAGGAAAAACTTGAGCATCGGAATACGGCGGTTGAGGGCGTGCTGAAGCACAAAAATATCAACCCAGGACTGGTGGTTGCAATTGACCAAATACCAATCTTCGTACTTCAGGTCTGTTACGCCTGCGATATCCCAGCGGGTGGGTTGGGTCCATCGCATCCACAGGCTGTTGCAGCTCACCCAGGCGGTGGCAATGGCGTTGAGTAGTGGATCAATGGCTTTTCGCACCGCCTCCAGGGGCAAAAGCAATTTCACTAACGCCAGCAGCAGCAGTAAAAAACACCAGAACAGTGTGTTTACCACCAGCAGGACAAAAGCAAGGACCCCCCGAACGGCAGGAGGCAGGAATTTCAGCATGGGTGCGATTCAGCGGCCGGTAGCTCGATCTTGTTGTCGGTGCTGAACAGGTAGTCGTTGAACACATGCTCGGCGCTGAGCAACTGGTAGTGCCCGTCTGCGCCTTGGGTGGTGGTGTCTTTCAGGCGGGCTGCGGTCTGGCCGCAGGTCCAGATTTCGAAGTTGCGCATGTGTGTACACAGGCAGGTCTTGTCTTTCACACTGATTCGCTTGGCACCAGGATGGGCAGCGACTTCGCGGTTGAACGCTTCGATGTATTGGCAGCTGCCAGACGAATCCAGCAAATAGCCGAAAGCTTCGCAGTTGGGGCGAATACCGTCACCGATGGCCGGGCTGTTGGTCAACATGCGCATGGGGTAGCCAGTGGGTGAAATCTGGTTGACTTCGATGTTGTCTTCGCTGGTGATGAAGTATTCCTGCTTGACCTCGTCGGGCAAGCCACACTCCTTGGTCACGGTAAATCGGGTAGCGACTTGCACCGCTCCGGCTCCAGCTTCCAGAAAGCGGGTGGCATCGGTTCCGGTGAAGATGCCGCCTGCAGGTATCAGTGGAATATCGACCTGGTTGGTTTTCATCCAGGAGTGGATTTCAGCCACGATGGTGGTCAGGTCGTACTGGGCCCAGTCCATGCCAAAGCCCAGATGACCGCCTGCCAGGGGGCCCTCCACCACCACGTAGTCGGGTTTGCGACCGGTGCGCTCGCTTTTCTTCAAGAACAACTGTAAGGCACGCAGGCTGGAGACGATGATGCCGAGCTTCACCTCGTGAAAGCGGGGGTGGTCTTCAATGAGCGAAAAGCTGCCAAGATGCAGACCGGCAGCCAGCGTGATGCCGTCAATGCCCGCGTCCATGGCCGAGCGCATACGCACGCGCAAGGTCTCCTTGGGGGCGTTCATGGTCAGCTTTTCCATGCAATTGATGAAAATCAGCCCATTGCCACGCTTGGCCGCCATGGTGGCTTCGACATGGCGTGTGGTGGCCTCAGCCAGCAGCCCCAGATTGAACTGCACTACCGACTTGTCCATATTGGACAGGTTGTGCTTGTACAGCTTGAGCTTGTCCTTGACGTACTTGGTGTTGAAACGCCGGTCGGACACCGTGGGCACCATGGCATCGGAAATATGGCCTATCCCACCCAGACGCGCGGTTTCCAGCGCCAATTCTGCGGTGGAGATATCCACGCCCATGCCGCCCACCATGATGGGGACCAACTCCTGTTTGCCCAGGCGCAAGCGAAAGTCATCTACGCGTTTCATTCATGTGTCCGTCACTAAAGTCCCCCAATTATGAACCCTGCTTGTGTCAGGTCTATGTACAGGGGTTTGCTGCATTCACGGCAAAATCCAGGGATGCAAATTCAAAAAATTCTGATTCCGCTGGGGTCTCTGGCCCTGCTGCTGGTCGCCTATCGCAGTTACGGCTGGGCGGGTGCCGCTCTGGTGTTGAGCGGTTTGGTCATGTGGCTGCTGCTGCACTTCACGCGGACACTGCAGGTACTCAAGCGGGCGGCCAATCGTCCGGTGGGCTATGTAGACAGTGCAGTCATGCTCAATGCCAAGCTGCGCAAAGACGTGAGTCTGCTGCATGTGATTGCCATGACGCGCTCCTTGGGCGAGTTGCTGACGCCCAAGGACACCCAGCCCGAACAATTCCGCTGGACCGACGGCACACAGTCGCACGTGACCTGTGTGTTTGTGGGCGGCAAGCTGAGCCAATGGGATCTGGTGCGGCCACAATTCGCCGAGCCCTGAATCGGCCCCGTAAAATCTGCGTTTTGCAATTTGTGTGACCCCTCTTTACCTCCAAAGGACACCCCCCATGAGCGCTCTCCCTCCCTCCATGTCTGATCGCGACGGAAAAATCTGGATGGACGGCCAGATGGTGGAGTGGCGTGATGCCAAGATCCATGTGCTGACCCACACACTGCACTATGGCTGCGGCGCGTTTGAGGGGGTGCGGGCCTACAAGGGCGACGACGGCAGCACCGCCATCTTCCGCCTGCAGGACCACACCGACCGCCTGTTCAACAGCGCCAAGATCCTGCGCATGACGATTCCTTTCGCCAAGGAGCAGGTGAACCAGGCGCAGATCGAGGTGATCCGGGCGAACAAGCTGGAGTCTGGCTATCTGCGCCCCCTAACTTGGGTCGGCGACAAGAAGCTGGGTGTATCCACCAAGGGCAACGACATTCACCTGATGGTGGCGGCCTGGCCCTGGGGCGCCTATTTGGGCGAAGATGGCATGAAGCGCGGTATTCGCACCAAGATTTCCAGCTACACCCGCCACCACGTCAACATCACCATGACGCAGGCCAAGGCAGTTTCCAACTACACCAACTCCATCCTGGCCAACCGCGAAGCCACCGACGATGGCTACGACGAAGCCATCCTGCTCGATGCCAGCGGCTTTGTATCTGAGGGCGCTGGAGAAAACATTTTTGTGATCAAGGACGGAGTGGTCTACACGCCCGACCTGTCGGCCGGAGCGCTGAACGGCATTACCCGCAACACCGTGCTGCATATCTGCAAGGATTTGGGTCTGGAGCTGGTGCAAAAGCGCATTACGCGCGACGAACTCTATATTTCTGACGAACTGTTCTTCACGGGTACGGCCGCAGAGGTAACGCCGATTCGCGAAGTCGACCGGGTGGAAATTGGTAGCGGATCCCGCGGTCCCATCACCGAAAAAATCCAGACGGCGTTCTTTGACATCGTCAACGGCCGCAACCCCAAATACGCCCACTGGCTCTCCAAAGTCTGAAGCCCGCCCACTGCCGGACACATTAGGAACATCATGAGCAAAGCAACTGTCGAACTGTTGGCCAAAGACCTCAATCACCAGGGGGGCGTGTTCTGCCCGAGCCCCCTGGCAAAAATGGAAACCTGGAATACCCACCCCAAGGTCTACCTGGATGTTGCCCATAGCGGCGAAGCCAAGTGCCCCTATTGCGGCACGGTGTACAAGCTCAAGGACGGCGAGCATTTCGCAGCAGGTCACTAAGCGTGCCAAGGGCCCCAGGCCAGGACGCCGCGGAACCGGCTTTGCCGGGCCGCCAGCGGCGCCCCCTTGAGGGGGAGGCGGCCGAAGGCCGCTTCGGGGGGGAGTCATTGGTCATTGCCCCCCAGTGGATTGGGGATGCGGTCATGACCGAGCCACTGTTGCGCCGCTTGCAGGCGCGCGGCGAGCAACTCACCGTGGCAGCCCTGCCATGGGTGGCTCCGGTGTACCGGGCCATGCCACAGGTGGCCGAGGTCGTGGAGCTTCCGTTTGCCCACGGCGGACTGCAATGGCGGGCACGTCGCAGCATTGCAAAGCAGTGGCAGGGACAGTTTGAGGTGGCCTACGTCTGCCCCAATTCGCTCAAGAGCGCGTTGGTACCGCTGATGGCGGGTATCCCGAAGCGGGTCGGGTATCTGGGGGAGTCTCGGGTGGGTTTTCTGACCCACCGGTTGAAGAACCCGCCCAAGGGCACGCGTCCGCCCATGGTGGCCTTTTACTCGGCGCTGAGTGGCGACGGGGATATTGCCCAGGATCGGCCGCATTTGCACATGGATGCCAGAACGGTGGACCGGGATTTGCTGCCTTGGGGCTTGCGCATCGGGGCCTACCATGTGTTTGCACCGGGTTCTGAATATGGCCCTGCCAAACGTTGGCCAGCGGCCCACTTTGCCGAGTTGGCCTCACAGCTGGAATTGCCCGTGGTTCTGCTGGGTTCTGGCAAGGAGGCCGAGCTGTGTGAGTCGATCGCCGCCTCGGTGAATGCCCATCAGCGTGGCAAGTGCCTCAACTTGGCAGGAAAAACCTCGCTAGACCTCGCATTCAGTGTGATAGCCGCTGCAAAAAATATAGTGAGCAACGACTCTGGGCTGATGCACGTAGCCGCCGCCATGGGCGTACCCCAGGTAGCCATTTTTGGATCATCCAGCCCACTGCACACGCCACCTTTGAACGAACAGGCACAGGTGCTCTGGCTGAAGAACGATCCCAATTACCAGCCCGCGCTGGATTGCGCTCCCTGCTTTGAGCGGGAGTGCCCTTTGGGGCATACGCGTTGCCTGGTAGACATCGCACCGGCCCGGGTGCTACGATTTTTGTGATGGCTGATTGACTGTTAGTTTTATTAACTTGCAAAAGAGGAAATGTCGACATGACGAAGCGTTTGACAAAGTGGGGAACAACACTCGCCGGTGTGGCTGCGGCGGTGCTGGTGGCTATGGGTGCGCACGCCGCAGAGCCCAAGGTGCTCAATATCTACAACTGGTCGGACTACATTGCCGAAGACACCATCAAGAATTTCGAGAAAGAGACCGGCATCAAGGTCCGCTACGACAACTACGACAACAACGAAATCCTGCATGCCAAGCTGGTGGCAGGCAAAACCGGCTACGACATCGTGGTGCCTGGCTCACACTTTGCCAAGACCCAGATCGAGGCTGGCCTGCTGCAAAAACTCGACAAAAGCAAACTCAGCAATTGGAACAACCTGGACAAAGGGTTGCTGGAGCAGCTTGCCAAGGTGGACCCCGGCAACGAGTTTCTGGTGGACTGGCTGTGGGGCTACGTCACGGTGGGTATCAATGTGGACAAGGTGAAGGCCACTCTGGGGGATACGCCCATGCCTGAGAACGCCTGGAGCCTGCTGTTTGACAAGCAGTATGTGAGCAAGCTAAAAAAATGCGGTGTGAGCGTGCTGGATTCCGCGTCGGAGGTGATCCCCGCAGCCTTGATGTATGTGGGCAAGCCCGCTTTCAGCAAGGACACTGCGGACTACGAAGTGGCCGCCAAAATGCTCAAAGAGATTCGCCCCTTTGTGACCCGCTTCTCCTCTTCGGGTTACATCGAAGACATGGCGGCGGGCTCGACCTGCCTGGTGATGGGTTTCTCGGGTGATATCAATATTGCCAAAGACCGCGCTGCTGCTGCCAAGGGCAAAAACAAGGTGGTAATTGAGGCACTGGTACCCAAGACCGGTGCCACGCTGTTCTTTGACACCATGGCCATCCCCAAGGATGCCAAAAACGTGGAAAACGCGCACCTGTTCATTAACTACATCCTGCGCCCCGAGGTGCATGCGTCACTCACCAACAAGGTGTTTTATGCCAACCCCAATGCGGCTTCGCTCAAGTTTGTGAAGAAAGAAGTGGCTGAGAACAAGACCATCTTCCTGGACGCCGCTGCCACCAAAACCATGGTGGCACCAGACGCCTTGCCGCAAGCCGCTCGGAAGGTACAGACCCGCACCTTTACCAATTTCAAGGCGGCACGCTAAGGACAAAAAAAAGCCACCCTGGGGTGGCTTTGTAAAGTCCCCGGAGGGACGTCGTTGGAACCTTTGAAAGAAACCTATTGGCTGGTTTACTTTCTATCTCTATGAACTGTGACAGCAGCTGGGATGAACTTTATTCC
>CAJBMJ010000399.1 GCA_903954045.1 uncultured beta proteobacterium
GCAGGGCGGCGCAAAAAAATTGAGGTTAAATTGAATATCAACGATAAAATCAAGCGGTTTTTGGGTGGGGGGGCAGTCGGCTCACGGATTCAGGATATTGATTTCCGTCTTTCGCCCGAATCGCTGAAACAATACCCTCGGTAATTGTTCGCGGCAAGCCCTTTGGAGCACCAATGGCGTAGACTGGATCACCGGGTGTAATTTCCCCCCACTTTTCTAGCTTGCCTACCGACGGAATCACCAATCCGTCCACCCAAAGTATGGCTATGTCAAGACTCGGATCACGGTATTTAACTTCTGCACTCGAATGTTGCCCATCGACAATAACGCTCACAGTTGATGCGGTCTTAACTACGTCCTGAATCCGTGAGCCGACTGCCCACCCACCCAATACCCGCTTGATTTTCTCGTTGATATTCAATTTCACCTCAATTTTTGTCCGCCGCCATGCCTCAAATCCCTCAAGCCACCAGATGTGCGTACCCAGGTACGCCATATTGGGGCGCCGGGCCAATTTCTAGGCGTGCCAACTCGCGCCAGCAACAGCGGCGAGGTGGTTTTCAAATCCAGGCGTACTTTGTGCCAGCAGGCCCGGTGCTAGGCCGTGCCGGTTTGGCGCTGAGGGGTAAGCTGCTTGTACAGGCGTTCAAACACAGTGTGGGAACTGTCATTGGCCCCCAGGCCCAAGACCCAGCGCCCCGCATGTTTGATCATGCGAGCGGCCTTGAACATGATCTCCTGCATCACCGTCTTCATGCGCCGCCTCTTGGCGGCGTGGCGCAGTGGCGCGTCTTTGCCAATGAGCGCATTCTGGCCAATCAGGCGCAAGATGTTCATCGCCACCGCAGCCAAGGCGCAGACCAGGAAGTTGGTGTCAAACTTGCCACTGGGCAAACGCTCCAAGTCCATGTCGGTCTTGAACTCCGAATGGAACTGCTCGTGCGTAGCGTGGTCTTTGTACAGATCGATGATGTCTTGCATGGTGAACTTTTGCGGCAGTGTCGTTGTCCAGCCTTCCAACTCGTAGTCGGGCAGCAGCAGCGCATGGCCATGCTTGTCGATGGTGCGCTCGATCAGGCGCAGAACCCGTCGCGCAGGATTGACCTGGCTACCAACGCCCTCCAGCTTGAGTGTTTCAGTCCACATGCACATGCGTTTGCCCTCGCGCTGATGGCACCAGATTGTGTTGGTATCAGCCACTTGTCTGGCGGCGATAGCTTCGACGGGTGCTTTGCGGGGATTCCACTTGATGATGAAGGCGATCTCGCGCGACAAGGCCGCAGCTTGGGCGTTGACTTCTTGCATGATTTTGAGGGAGCACAAGCCCGAGTCGGCGCGAAACAACAGCGGCAATGGGGTCAGCTTCGCAGCCATTGGCAAGACACGCTCCAAGTTCAGTTCAGTCTCCAGCGCCGAGTGCTGCACGCCAGGGCGCAAGGCCAATTCCAGGCAGTAGCCCAGAGAGCCCAGGTAGGTGGCGCTGGGCGTGTAGCCGTCCACGCCTTGGTAGGTGCGCCCAACGGCTTCCTTCCTGGTGCCCGAGTTGTTCATTACAAACGTGTCCCAGTCCACGGCCATGTAGCCGCAGGGCAAAGCGCCAAAGTCTACGGGGCCGCTTGCATATTTGGCCGACAGCAGGGCCAGGTTGAATTCACCGGCCAGCTCAAACCACGAGGGCGCATGGGTGTCCATGCGTTGGCGCAAAGTCGAGCAAGAAGGCACTGTGCTCACGTCAAGTGCGCGGGTAAAGAAGTCATCACCCCGAAATTCTTCGACCGCATCGAAGTCGTTCTTGCCTTGCACCAGCAAGCCCAGATAGGACTTCAAAATGTCGCTGTTGAAGATGCCGCCGACACCTACGGGGAATTTGCGATCAACCCGAGCACTAATTCCCAGATGCCTCATATATTGCCCTACCAGCGCCAATCCGGCATTGGAGGTGAGGTCGTAGGACAGTTTTTTGATAATAAAGTCGGTCATGTCGGCACTCACCTTCTGGGTGAACGCCATTTTAAGCTTAATTCGTTGATTTATAAGGACAAATCAGACTTTTTAACTGTTAATTCACGGATTCAGGAATATATTCAAACTTCAGCGGCTATTTCTCCAGGCAGTAGCGGCGGGGGGCTTTTTGATCGGCGTGGCAATTTAATTGGTATAACTACCTTTAAGGAAACTCTGCATAACTCCGCATGAAATGTGCTGACAGAAATCCCGTACTGCTA
>CAJBMJ010000400.1 GCA_903954045.1 uncultured beta proteobacterium
GCACCTGTGCCGCGGCAACTTCAAGAGCACACACGCCGCCAGCGGAAACTATGAGCCGGTGGCAGAAGCCCTGCTCAAGGAAATGAACCTGGATGCGTACTTCATGGAGTACGACGACGACCGCAGCGGCGACTTCAAACCCCTGCGTTTCCTGCCCAAAGGCAAAACCGTGGTGCTGGGCCTGGTGACCACCAAGTTCGACCAGATGGAAAGCAAGGACGACCTCAAGCGCCGAATTGAAGAAGCCGCCAAGTACGCTCCACTGGAGCAGTTGGCCCTCTCACCCCAATGCGGCTTTAGCAGCACGGTGCACGGGAACAACATCGCGGTCGAAGCCCAGCGCAACAAACTGCGCCTGGTGATCGACACTGCGCGTGAAGTCTGGGGCGACTAAGGCTGGCGTTAGCCGATAACGGACTCCACCCATCGCTTGAGTTCTGAGGCGGGAAGTGCGCCCGACATACGGGCCACCTCTTTTCCTCCCTTGAAAACCGCCAGGGTCGGGATGCTGCGAATGGCGTATTGAGCGCCCAATTTTTGCTGCTCCTCCGTGTCGACCTTGATAAAGCGCGCCTTGGAATTCATCTGGGCACTCACCTGGGCATAGGCTGGGGCCATGGAACGGCAGGGACCACACCAAGGAGCCCAGAAGTCCACCACCACGGGTACTTCACTCTTCTGAATCTGTGCGACAAACGCCGCCTCGCCCAGTGACTTGGGCTCGCCGCCAAACAAGGGGGTATGGCAGCGCCCGCAGTTGATTTCTTCGTTCGAACGAATGGCGGGAATGCGGTTAACTGTGTTGCATTCCACACAGACTGCGTGAATTTTTTCATCCATATTGGGCTCCATTCGACAGAATTGGGATGGCACAATAATACCCTTGGGGGTATACTTGGTCAATCAATTTTTCACTTTCGGAGGATTTGCACCATGAGTACCTTTGACCACAGCGGCCTGATCAAGAACATCAACGACAACCTGGCGCCTTTGCGCAAGTCGCAGCCTGATGCCATGCAAGGTTTCGCGCAATTGGCACGCAGCGCAATGGCCGAAGGCGCAGTAAGCGCCAAAAACAAAGAACTGATCGCGCTGGCCATTGGTATCACCCAGCATTGCTCGGGATGCATCGGCTTTCATGTCAAGGCCCTGATCAAATTGGGCTGCACCAAGCAGGAACTGGAAGAAATGCTCACCGTCTGTGTTTACATGGGTGGCGGACCAGCATTGATGTATGCCGCTGAGGCGGTCAGTGCCTTTGAAAAAATGAGTACACCCGCATAAAAAAACCGGCGGAACTCTGAAGTTCCTGCCGGTCGTTTATCAACCCAATCGCCGGGGGCTTAGATCAGCGGAACCCCGGTCTTGGACTGAATGTCTTCACGTGTCACGCCAGGAGCCAACTCCACCAGCTTAAGACCTTCAGGCGTGACGTCCATGACGCCAAGGTCGGTAATGATGCGGTCCACCACACCCACACCGGTCAGTGGCAGGTTGCAATGCGGCAAGATTTTCAGGTCAATGGTTCCGTCTTTTTTCTTGGCCACGTGTTCCATCAGCACGATCACACGCCTCACCCCCGCGACCAGATCCATGGCGCCGCCCATGCCTTTGACCATCTTGCCGGGAATCATCCAGTTGGCCAGATCACCCTTTTCACTCACCTGCATGGCGCCCAAGATACTCAAGTTAATCTTTCCGCCGCGAATCATGGCAAAGCTCTCGTGGCTGCCGAAAATGCTGGAGCCCTTGATGGTGGTCACGGTCTGTTTGCCTGCGTTGATCAGGTCGGCATCGACCTCGTCTTCGTTGGGGAACGGGCCAATGCCCAGCATTCCGTTTTCAGACTGCAGCCAAACTTCCTTGTCCGCAGGCACATGGTTGGCAACCAGGGTTGGAATACCAATTCCCAGGTTGACATAGAAGCCGTCTTCGAGCTCATGGGCCGCCCGTGCGGCCATTTGGTCTTGGTTCCAGCTCATGATCAGACTCCTTCTTTCGGTGTGACGGTGCGCTTTTCGATGCGCTTCTCGGGGGTGGCGTTGAGCACCAGGCGATGCACGTAGATGCCAGGCAGATGCACCTGGTCCGGTGGAATGTCACCGGTTTCCACAATTTCTTCCACTTCGACCACGGTGATTTTTCCGGCCATAGCCACAGCCGGATTGAAGTTGCGCGCCGTAAAGCGGAACTGCAAATTACCCGACTTATCGGCTCTGTGGGCCTTGACCAAGGACACGTCAGGTACCAGGGCGCGCTCCATCACATAGGTCTCTCCATCGAATTCGCGCAATTCCTTGCCTTCGGCCACGATAGTTCCCACGCCCGTTTTGGTAAAGAAAGCCGGTATGCCAGCACCACCCGCACGCAGCTTCTCGGCCAGCGTACCTTGTGGGGTGAACTCCAGTTGCAGCTCACCGGCCAGGTATTGACGCTCAAACTCCTTGTTCTCCCCCACGTAGCTGGAGATCATTTTTTTGATCTGTCGGGTTTCAAGCAATTTGCCCAAACCAAAGCCATCCACACCCGCGTTGTTGGAAATGGCGGTCAGATCTTTCGCCCCACTGTCCTTGAGCGCGTCGATCAGGGCTTCGGGAATTCCGCACAAACCAAATCCGCCAACAGCAAGCAACTGGCCGTCTTTCACAATGCCTTCAAGCGCCTTGGTGGCGCTGGGATAAATCTTGTTCACCGGGTTCTCCAAAAAGGAATCAAGAGGCGTACGATACTACGTAACTCAGTACGTAGTTTTCCGTAAAGTCAAACCCTGCCCCCTTACCTGCCCAATTCTGTCTTGGACATCGACTACCAACTCGCATTTAACCTGGCCCCCGTGGGCCTGGCGCTGTCACGTAACCGAACCATCGTCGATTGCAACCAGCACTTGTGTGACATGTTTGGTGCCGCACGCACACAACTGGTTGGCCAGTCTTTTCAGGTGCTTTACCCTAGTGCGGATGAATATGAGCGCACGGGTGCCCGCATTGCGCCCATTCTCAACCGCAAAGGCACTTATTCGGACGATCGCATCATGCGACGGGTGGATGGGCGCTTCAAGGGTGAGGCTTTTTGGTGCCATGTGACGGGGCGTGCTCTGAACCAGAGTGCACCGCATGAGGCCGGCATCTGGAGTTTTGAAGATTTGAGCGCCACGCGCCCAGTGCGGGCCGAACTCACGGCGCGTGAACGTGAGGTTGCGGCGCACGTGATGCAGGGCCTCACGTCCAAGCAGATTGGGAAGATACTGGAAAT
Source organism: uncultured beta proteobacterium (assembly GCA_903954045.1). Lineage (GTDB taxonomy): Bacteria > Pseudomonadota > Gammaproteobacteria > Burkholderiales > Burkholderiaceae_C > Allorhodoferax. The sequence continues at coordinate 3,253 of CAJBMJ010000400.1, forward strand.
CAGCCACCGCACAGTAGAAATTTACCGGGCCCGACTGATGCGAAAGTACAAGGCCTCCACCGCCGCGGATCTGGTGCACCGGCTTAGCGCCGGTTAGATAAAGAGTTCAACCAGGGCGATGAATTTAAGCTGCCTTGGCTGCATTGGCCGCACTCAGACCGGCACGCAGCCCCAACAAGTAACTGTCCACTCCGAAACCTGCAATTTGTCCCTTGGCCAGCGGGGCGATCACCGAGTGGTGGCGAAACTCTTCGCGCGCATGGATGTTGGACATGTGCACCTCGATGATCGGACAGGTCAATATGGCCAGCGCATCCCGAATGCCGTAGCTGTAGTGCGTCCAGGCACCGGCGTTGATTAGCACGGTGTCGACGTTTTCCCGAAAGGCCTGGTGGATGCGCTCACACATCTCCCCTTCGATATTGGTCTGAAAGCATTCCACTTCAGCGCCCAGTTCGCTGCCCAACTGCTTCAGGCTTGCGTCAATCTCGGCCAGTGTGATGGTTCCGTACTGTTTGGGGTCGCGTTTGCCAAACATATTGAGATTGACACCATTGAGGACCAATGCTTTCATGACTACTCCAAATAATTTCTAGGGTATCCCATCGCGGCGCGCAGGCTGAGTTTTGCAGATTAAACCAGGGGCACGGTGAGTCCTTTGATGACATTGGCGGTGTCAGGCCGCACCCCACGCCACCAGGCGAATGCCTCTGCCGCCTGCTCTGCCAGCATGCCCACACCGTCGGCCAGGCGGGTGACGCCCGCAGACTGTGCCAGCTTCAAAAAGGGCGTAAGTCCCTTTCCGTAGGCCAAGTCGTAGGCCAGGGCATTCTGGTCAAAAACACCGACGGGCACAGGTGGCAATTCAAATCGTAAGCTGGCAGATGTCGCGTTGAACACGATATCGAAAACCTGCCCGCGCAGGTCGTCATAGCTGCAGCCACTTATGTTTCCGTGCGACGCCCCGATGCTCGCAAGTTCCTGCGCCTTTTCAAACGTGCGGTTGGCCACCACCAATAGGCCTGGGTTTTCTGCTAAAAATGGCAGCAAGGCGCCCCGTGTAGCCCCGCCCGCACCCAGCATGAGTACCCGTTTGCCACGGATGGGATAGCCCAGGTTGTGCATTACATCGCGCACCAGACCCACACCGTCAAAGTTCTCAGCCAGCACGCGCTCGCCCTCAAACTTCATGGCATTGACCGCTCCGGCCAGTTGCGCCCCTTGTGACAACTCGGTCGCGTAAGCAAAGGCATCCAGTTTGAAAGGGGTGGTCACGTTCAGCCCTCTGCCACCTGCCTTGCGAAAGGCATCTACCGCCTCAGCAAAACCGCCCAGGGGGCCTTCAAGCTTCTCGTAGATGAGATCCTGCTGTGTTTTTTTGGCA
>CAJBMJ010000401.1 GCA_903954045.1 uncultured beta proteobacterium
TTCGTCCAGCAGCACCTCAAGGCGCTCCCGGGCGGTGAGCTTGCCCTTTTTGTGCTGTGAATCGATACGCTTTTGGCCGCCGCCCATGCGCGCCAGTTCGCGCTTGGCCTCTAACTGTTCCAGTATGTCGTGCATGGTTTCCTTCTTTCAATAAGCTAAGGGATGATTCGTTTTGCTATTCAATTGGTAGCTGCCAGTGCCGGTAAATCAAGCGCTGAGAGCAGATTTCTTGCCGCAGTGCTGGCTGCCATCTGACCCGCTTGCACCGCAGCCGTGAGCTGGGGCAACTGGGCCCGTACCGTCGGGTTTTGTTTGAAGGCCTGCTTCAGGCCCGCATCAATGCGCTCCCACATCCAAGCCAGCGACTGTTGCTGGCGCCGCGCTGCGAACAGACCATTGGCTTTCTGAAGTGTCTGGAAATGCGATACCGCCGCCCAGAATTTGTCTACGCCTTGCCCCTGCAAGGCGCTCAGCGACACCACCTGCGGGTGCCAATGCTTGTCGCTGTGCGGGTCATGCGGATTGCCGTTCAGCCCCAGCAAGCGCAGACTCGAAGTAATTTGGGCCTGCGCGCGCATGGCGGCATCCGGGTCAATGTCAGCTTTGTTGATGGCCACCAAGTCGGCCAGTTCCATGACACCTTTTTTGATGGCCTGCAAATCATCACCCGCGTTGGGCAGTTGCATGAGCACAAACATGTCGGTCATCCCGTGCACGGCAGTTTCGCTCTGGCCCACACCCACGGTTTCCACAATCACCACATCGTAGCCCGCAGCCTCGCAGACCAGCATGGCCTCGCGTGTTTTCTCGGCTACGCCGCCCAGGGTGCCACTGCTCGGGCTGGGGCGGATGTAAGCCTTTTCGTTGACGGATAGGTGTTCCATGCGTGTCTTGTCACCCAAAATGGAGCCGCCAGATACCGAAGAAGATGGGTCGATGGTGAGTACCGCCACACGGTGGCCCTGCCCGATCAAATACAGACCCAATGCTTCGATGAAAGTGGACTTGCCCACGCCCGGCACGCCGCTGATGCCTAGGCGGAACGACTTGCCGGTATGGGGCAGCAGCGCTGTCAATAGTGCATCCCCTTGCGCCCGATGGTCGACGCGCGTCGATTCCAGCAAAGTGATGGCCTTGGCAACCGCCCGACGTTGGGCCATGGGGGCGCCGCTGAGGATGGTTTCAAGCAACCCAGTTCTCCAGCTTCAAGCCATCGATACGCTCAAACTCGCGGGTGTTGTTCGTAACCATGGTGGCGCCCAGCGCGATTGCCTGGGATGCCAGCAACAGGTCTCTCTCTCCAATGCGCTGGCCTTTTGCTTCCAAGGTTTTGCGTACGCTTCCATAAACCCAGGCTGCGCTTTGATCCCAGTCCAGGATGGGAAATTTCGAAAGAAAGTTCTCCAATTTCGCCCGTGAGTCAGAACGAGTGCTTTTGGCAACACCAAAGGCAAGCTCAGCAACCGTCACCGTGGAGATGGCCAGCGATTCGCGACCTGCCTGAATCAAGCGCTGCAACACCTGCGCGGGTTGCTGGTTGATGATGTAAATACAGATGTTGGTATCGAGCAGATAGGTCATGGAAGCAGCTGCTCACGATCAGGTTGCGTCCACTCGTCGGCACGTTCGAGCTTGAAGTCAGGGTCAAACGCCGCCACTGCCGCCAGGACTTGCTGCGCCCACGTCGCGTTGTCAAGTTTCGGGCGCAAGATAACCGAGTCACCTTGCCGCTCGATGGTGACTTCGCTGGTGGCAAACCGAAACGCCTTGGGCAGACGCACGGCTTGGCTGCGTCCCGTGGTGAAAATCTTGGCAGTGTCGATGGAAGCGGTACTCATCTCAATCCTTTAGGTATGATATGTACCAAAAGTATATACCTTCTTGGTATGTACTTTTCATACATACCAATTGCCATTTATCACCCCAACGCCTTTTCAATCTGGGTCAGCACATCGCGCGCACTCGCAGGAATCGGCGTTCCGGGACCATAAATGCCCTTGACACCGGCTTGGTACAAAAAGTCATAGTCCTGACGAGGAATCACGCCACCCACAAACACGATGATGTCGTCAGCGCCCTGCTTCTTGAGTTCGGCAATGATGGCTGGCACCAGGGTTTTGTGGCCAGCGGCGAGTGTGGAGACGCCCACGGCGTGCACATCGTTCTCAATGGCCTGGCGGGCGCACTCTTCGGGGGTCTGGAACAGCGGGCCCATGTCGACGTCAAATCCGAGGTCGGCAAACGCAGTGGCGACCACTTTGGCGCCGCGGTCGTGGCCGTCCTGGCCCAGCTTGGAAATCATCACGCGCGGGCGGCGGCCTTGCTTGTCGGCAAAAGCGGCAATGTCGGCCTTGAGGGCGTTCCAGTATTCCATGGTGTCTCCAGAGGCTTCATCGTACGCGGCGGCGTACACACCGGACACCTTGTGGGTGTCCGCGCGGTGACGGCCAAAGGCCTTTTCCAGTGCATCGCTCACCTCGCCCACCGTAGCGCGCAGGCGGATGGCTTGGATGGACAGATCCAGCAGGTTGCCGGAGTTGGTTTCTGCTGCAGAAGTGATAGCAGCCAGCGCAGCATTCACGCGGGCTGAGTCGCGTTTTGACCTGATTTCCTTCAATCGGGCAATCTGCCCGTCACGCACAGCCACGTTGTCAATGTCGCGCGCTTCGATCACGTCTTCAGTCTTGAGCTTGTACTTGTTCACGCCCACGATCACGTCCTGACCGCTGTCGATGCGCGCCTGTTTGTCGGCCGCTGCGGCCTCGATCTTCAGTTTGGCCCAGCCGCTGTCCACAGCCTTGGTCATGCCACCCATGGCTTCGACTTCTTCAATGATCTTCCAGGCTGCATCCGCCATGTCCTGCGTGAGCTTCTCCATCATGTAGCTGCCCGCCCACGGGTCGATCACGTTGGTGATGTGGGTCTCTTCCTGGATGATGAGCTGGGTGTTACGGGCAATCCGAGCCGAAAACTCGGTGGGCAACGCAATGGCTTCGTCAAAGCTGTTGGTGTGCAGGCTCTGCGTGCCTCCAAATACCGCTGCCATGGCCTCAATGGTGGTGCGCACCACGTTGTTGTAAGGGTCTTGCTCGGTGAGCGACCATCCTGAGGTTTGGCAATGGGTACGCAGCATCAAGCTCTTGGGCGACTTGGCGTCAAAGCCTTTCATGATGCGGCACCACAAGAGGCGCGCCGCACGCATCTTGGCAACCTCCAGATAGAAGTTCATGCCAATAGCCCAGAAGAAGGAAAGGCGCCCGGCAAACTCGTCCACGTCTAGCCCTGTAGCAATGGCGGTCTTTACGTATTCCTTGCCGTCTGCCAGGGTAAAGGCCAACTCCAACGCCTGATTGGCGCCGGCTTCCTGCATGTGGTAACCCGAAATGGAAATCGAGTTGAACTTAGGCATGTTCTTGGCGGTGTAGCCAATGATGTCGCCAATGATGCGCATGCTAGGAGCGGGCGGGTAGATATAGGTGTTGCGCACCATGAACTCTTTCAGAATGTCGTTCTGAATGGTTCCAGAGAGCTTGTCCTGGCTCACGCCCTGCTCTTCCGCCGCCACAACGTAACCGGCCAACACAGGCAGCACCGCGCCGTTCATGGTCATGGAAACTGACACTTTGTCCAATGGGATCTGGTCGAACAAAATCTTCATGTCTTCGACCGAATCAATCGCCACGCCGGCCTTACCCACGTCGCCGGTCACGCGTGGATGGTCAGAGTCGTAGCCACGGTGGGTGGCGAGATCAAAGGCCACCGACACGCCTTGCCCCCCTGCAGCAAGTGCCTTCCGGTAAAAAGCATTGCTCTCCTCAGCCGTCGAAAATCCTGCGTACTGGCGGATCGTCCAGGGGCGCACCGCGTACATGGTCGCCTGCGGGCCGCGCAAATAGGGCTCAAAGCCTGGCAGGGTATCTGCATGCGCCAGGTTGGCAGTATCAGCAGCGGTATAGAGCGGTTTGACTGCGATGCCATCCGGGGTAACCCAGTTCAGCGCATCGACATTGCCACCAGGAGCGGACTTCGCTGCAGCCTTGGCCCAGGCTTCGAGCGTGGCAGATTTGAATTCAGGTGTCTTGTCAGTCATGGTGAAGTCCGTGGTACTTGGCCGCCACCCGCAGGCAGTTTGGGGCCTCTTTTGAATGGCAGCGAGTTTACATTATTTATAATTATTCATTCAAAATATGGATTGAAGCTTACAATTCCTCTCTCACCCCAACAGCCCATGTCTGCCCTGTTATCCGATATACGCCCACCCGGTGCCCTGTCACCCAGAGCCCTCTATGAAGAAGTGGCCGAGTTGCTGCGTCAGCGTATTTTCCAGCGGGAACTGGAACCGGGCAGCTGGATAGACGAGTTAAAGATTGCCGAAGAGTTTGGTATCAGCCGAACTCCGCTGCGCGAAGCGCTCAAGGTACTTGCTGCCGAAGGCTTGGTCACCATGAAGGTGCGCCGGGGTGCCTATGTGACCGAAGTGTCCAAACAGGATTTGTCGGATGTCTACCACCTGCTCAGTCTGCTGGAGAGTGACGCTGCGGGCGTAGTGGCGGCCAAGGCCAGCAAGCAGGAGATCAAAGAACTCCAGCAACTTCACGACCAGCTGGAAAAAGCCGGAAAACCAGGCCAGGAGAACGCGGATGCTTTTTTTGCCATCAACGAGCGTTTTCACATGCGCCTGCTGGAAATCGCCAACAACCGCTGGCGCGACCAGATGGTGGCAGACCTGCGCAAGGTCATGAAGCTCAATCGCCATAACTCGCTGCTCAAGACCGGGCGCATCGCCGAATCGCTGGCCGAGCATCGCGCCATCATGGAAGCGCTCCTCGCCAGCGACTCTGCATTGACGGCCCTGCGCATGCAAGAGCATTTTGCCAACGGGCTGGAAGCTGCGGCCTAAAGCCACTGCGGCGCCTCTTCGGCCTGCACCTCAGCGATAATTTGGTTCACTTGCTTGCACAAAGAGGACCCATTCATGCCTGTCTACCGTTCCAAAACATCCACTGCCGGCCGCAACCAAGCGGGTGCCCGCTCCCTGTGGCGTGCCACCGGGATGAAAGACGATGACTTTTCCAAGCCCATCATCGCCGTAGTCAACAGCTTTACCCAGTTCGTCCCAGGCCACGTACACCTCAAGGATTTGGGCCAGCTGGTCGCGCGAGAGATTGAAGCCGCAGGCGGCGTTGCCAAAGAATTCAACACCATTGCGGTGGACGACGGCATTGCCATGGGCCATGACGGCATGCTGTATTCGCTGCCCAGCCGCGACATCATTGCCGACAGCGTGGAATACATGGTCAACGCCCACTGCGCCGATGCCATGGTGTGTATCTCCAATTGCGACAAGATCACCCCCGGCATGCTCATGGCCGCCATGCGCTTGAACATTCCCGTGGTTTTTGTGTCCGGCGGCCCCATGGAAGCGGGCAAGGTCCAGTTGCTCAACCCCACCACCCAAAAAATAGAGTTTAAAAAGCTCGACCTGATCGACGCCATGGTGATGGCCGCCGACGACAAGGTGAGTGATGCCGATGTGGCCGAGATTGAGCGCTCGGCCTGCCCCACCTGCGGCAGCTGCTCTGGCATGTTCACCGCCAATTCCATGAACTGCCTGACCGAAGCCTTGGGCCTGTCTTTGCCCGGCAACGGCACCGTGGTGGCCACGCATGCAGACCGCGAACAACTGTTCAAGCGTGCAGGCAGCCTGGCGGTCGAATTGTGCAAGCGCTATTACGAGCAGGACGACAGCAGCATCCTGCCGCGCTCCATGGGCTTCAAGGCCTTTGAGAACGCGATTGCGCTGGACATCGCCATGGGCGGCTCCACCAACACCATCCTGCACATTCTGGCCATCGCGCAAGAAGCGGAAATCGACTTCACCATGGCCGATATCGACCGCATGTCCAAGATCGTGCCGCAGTTGTGCAAGGTAGCACCCAACACCAACAAATACCATATTGAAGACGTGCACCGCGCTGGCGGCATCATGGGCATTCTGGGCGAGTTGGACCGCGCCGGCCGCTTGCACACCGATGTGCCCACCGTGCACAGCAAGACCATGAAAGATGCCTTGGACCAATGGGACATTGCCCGCAACCCATCGGATGCCGTCAAAACCTTTTACATGGCCGGCCCCGGTGGCATCCCAACCCAGGTGGCCTTTAGCCAAAATGCCCGCTGGCCCAGCCTGGACGCGGACCGCGCCGAGGGTTGCATCCGTTCAGGTGAAAACGCGTTCTCTCAGCAAGGTGGACTGGCCGTACTGGTCGGCAACATCGCACTCAATGGCTGCGTGGTCAAAACGGCCGGTGTGGATGACAACCTGATGGTGTTCGAAGGCCCCGCCCATGTGGTGGAGAGCCAAGACGAGGCCGTGGCCAACATCCTGGCCGACAAGGTGGTGGCCGGTGACGTGGTCATCGTGCGTTACGAAGGCCCTAAAGGCGGCCCCGGTATGCAAGAAATGCTCTACCCCACCAGCTACATCAAATCCAAGGGTCTGGGCAAAGCCTGCGCACTGCTGACCGATGGTCGCTTCTCGGGCGGTACCTCGGGCCTGTCCATCGGCCACGCCTCGCCAGAAGCGGCAGCGGGCGGTGCGATTGGGCTGGTGAAAAACGGCGACCGCATCCGTATCGACATTCCCAACCGCAGCATCAACGTGCTGGTATCGGACGAAGAGCTGGCCAAGCGCCGCGCTGAACAAGACAAACTGGGCTGGAAACCTGCGCAGCCACGCCCGCGCAAGGTGTCCGCAGCACTCAAGGCCTACGCCAAGCTGGTCATGTCAGCAGACAAAGGCGCAGTGCGCGACCTTTCTTTGCTGGACTGATCTGCAACTCTGCGCAAGGGAGGTACAACCCTCTCCTTGCGCGCTATTTGTGCTTGAACGTCATCACCAGTCCTACGCCAAGCAAAATAAGCGCACCACCCGTCGCGTGCGACCACCCCAAGGGCTCATTGAGAAATAGCCACGCGGTCATGGCGGCATACAGTGGGCCCAGGTACATGGTGACGGCCACCGGGCCGACCCCCAGGATTTTTTGGGTCCAGCCATATATCCAATAGGCCATCACACCGGGAACCAGCGCTGCAAGCGCCATGAGCGACAAGGCCCACAGACCTAAAGCCGGGGTACTTGCTTGCCACAGCTCCCACCCCGCAAACGGGAGCAATACGACCACGCCAGCCATGCAGCTTGCAGCCAGCAGGGCCGTGGAGCTCAAGGGAATGCGCCAATGCCTTTGCAGCAAAGAATAGGCAGCCCAGGCAATGGAAGTTCCCACCACCCATAAATCACCCGGAACCAGTTGCACTTCTGTCAGGCGCAGCCACTCACCTCGCACAAGCACATGCAACACACCACCGAGGGCAAGCACCACGCCCAACTTCTGTAGATGCGAAAAGCGCTCACCCAGCAAATACACCGAGCCCAGTGCGATCAATACCGGTGATGACGCATAAATGAGAGAGATGTTCATCGCCTGGGTGCTCTGCCCTGCCAGATACACCCAGGCTCCGCAAATGCACATGCCGCAAGCACCCAACACACCCAGCCGCCAGGCATTGGCCCTCAACACACCTCGCTGCTGCCACAACTCACTACGCGCTACCCAGCCCAGTATCAACCCAGCCAAAGTCCAACGCCCCAGAGCCAGCACATGCGCGGGCACCACGCCGGGGGCCTTGCGCGCAACGATCAGGTTGACCGCCCACAAGGCTGGCAACATCCAAATGAGCAACAACGCAATTCGGGTGTGGGCTGGGCTTGGTTTAAGCATGCGCCGCGCCCTTGTCCAGCGCGGCGCGTGCAATCTGCCACACCTCTCTCGCAGGCAAGGGTTTAAGCTTGTGGTTGCTCCACACCTGGCGCCACATGCGGCCACCCCGCTGTCCGTGGTGGAGACCCAGCATGTGCCTGGCAATGGCATACCAGGGGCAACCGTCTTCGGCAAAGGCACGCTCCATGTAGACCACCATGGCCTCTTCTACAAGCTCACGCGTCAGCGTTGACACGGGGGCACCGAAGAAATCAGCATCCCAGGACTGCATGAGCCAGGGGTTGTAATACGCCTCCCGCCCAACCATTACCCCGTCCACATGCTGCAAATGCTCGGCAACCTGCGCATTGGTGGTGATGCCGCCATTGATGGCAATGGTGAGTAGAGGAAAATCTTTCTTGAGCTGGTACACCAGCTCGTAGCGAAGCGGCGGAATCTCGCGGTTTTCCTTGGGCGACAAGCCCTGCAGCCAGGCATTGCGCGCATGCACGATGAAGGTGCTGCACCCTGCCTGCGCTACGGTTCCCACAAAGTCACGCACGAAATCGTAACTCTCGATCTTGTCAATGCCAATGCGGTGCTTCACCGTCACCGGGATGCTAACCACATCGCACATTGCCTTTACACCGTCTGCTACCAGAGTAGCTTCGTTCATCAGGCAGGCGCCAAACGCGCCGCGTTGCACGCGAGGCGAAGGGCAGCCGCAATTCAGGTTGATTTCGTCATAGCCCCACTCCTGTCCCAGTCTGGCACAGTGGGCCAAATCGGCCGGTTCACTGCCTCCTAGTTGCAGCGCTACAGCATGTTCTTCCGCATTGAAACGCAAATGCCTTTGCACATCACCATGCAGCAAGGCTCCAGTCGTAACCATCTCTGTATATAGCAGGGACTGGCCAGATAGCAGACGGTGAAGGTACCTGCAATGGCGGTCAGTCCAGTCCATCATCGGGGCCACGGACAGTCGCTGTCGGTTTTGCGCAGGGATTAACGAATAAGATGGAGTCACAAGAAAAATGCCTGAGTGCGTGAGGTGCGCGTTGGTAGTATTTTCGCAGCTAGCAGAGAATTTTTGTGCACACACCATCCTTTCATAATCATGCGGATTAGCTGCTTACCCTTGTTGGCCGCAGCCATCTTGGCGGTCACAGGCGGCAGCGGTCAGGCACAGGATGCCAGTGCCCTGGGCCGCTCATCTGCCGATTTCATTGTGGCCGTGGTGAACTCCGAACCCATTACCAACACCGATGTGCGCGGAGAGTTTCAGCGCGCCAGTGACATTCTTGCCCGCGAAGGCAGGCCAATACCCGATGTCTCAACGCTGGCCCAAAAGGCGCTGGAGGTACTGATACAGCGCAAAACCCAGATTCACTACGCCCGAGATTTGGGGCTGCGGGTGGACCCGGGCAAGCTGGACCAGGCCGAGCAAAGCGCAGCGCGAGCGCAAGGCCTTTCAGTGCAGCAAATGCACCTCGGTCTGGAACGCATCGGTACCCCTGCAGCAGAATTTCGCAGGCGCCTGCACGACCAACTTCTGCTCGGCATGGTGCGGGACCAAGTGCTCAAATCTGCGCCCAGTGCCAGCGAAGAAGAAGTTGACAGTTACATTCGACAGCAAGTTCAGCAGGTGGACTTGTCCAGGCTCCAGATCAACTTGGCGCAAATATTTATTGCGGTACCTGAAGCCGCCAGCGCAGTTCAACAAATGGCGCTCAAAACACGGGCACAAAGGGCCCACAAGCGGGCCATCGGGGGTGAAGACTTTGCCGCCTTGGTGCGGGAGTTCTCGGACGCGCCAGACCTATCACAAGGCGGCATGCTGGGCCTGCGCACTGCCGGCCGCTACCCCGAGCCGTTTGTAAAGGCCACCATGACCCTGAGCGTAGGCGAGGTGTCCGATATGGTGGAAACTGGCGCAGGTTTTCATGTGCTGCGGGTCATTGAAAAAATAGTTCCAGGCTTACCCACCGCTGCCGTGCAGCAAACCCAGGTTCGCCATATCGTGCTCAATCCCGACCCCCAACGCTCACAGGAACACGACAGTGCCGTCCTTTTGCGTCTGAAAACGCAAATTGTTAACGGCGATGCTGACTTTGCCGCCCTGGCCAAGGAACACTCCCAAGACGAAAGTGCAGCGGGCGGCGGTGCGCTTGGCTGGACCACCCAGGGTACGTTTGACCCCCAATTTGAAGCGGCCGTCAACCGGCTACCTGTGGGAGAAATCAGCAACCCGATACAAACCCGCTTTGGCACCCACCTGATTCAGGTTACCGGACGGCGACTGGCCAGCCTGAACCCAGCTGACCAGCGCCGCGCTGTGCGCTCCATGCTTACGGAAGCCAAGCGCGAGCGGGCCTACGCCACCTGGGCCACCGACGTCCGCAACCGGGCTTACATCGAGCTGCGCATCGGGCAGCTACGTTAAGGAAACTCTGCATAACTCCCCATGAAATGTGCTGACAGAAACCTCTTGTTGCTATAAAATACATAGCATGAAACAAACCACTTTGCCCCTCGAGCTCAAGCTTAAGAAGACCCGCAAGCAAGTGTTCCTTGAGCAA
>CAJBMJ010000402.1 GCA_903954045.1 uncultured beta proteobacterium
GTGATGAGCAAAATGTCACTTTTGCCTGTATGCGAGATTGCAATGGTGGATGTCAGTGCGTCCGCCATCTCGGTACCTCCCAGGTTGGCGTCAACGCTATCTATCCAGCGCTTTGCGGATGCTTTTGCCTGCGCTGTGCCACCCCACATGCCCCGACTGCGGTGTTCCACCGTACTGCCAAATCGAGATAAAGAGAACTTGTCTGCAGGCTCCAGTCCCACCACGATACGGTGCAAGGCATTGCGAGCCGCTGCAATGCTGTCCCCGCCCATCGAACCGCTGCAATCCACCAGAATCTTCGCCGATACAGGCTTTGCAGCACGGTCCCCGAGCTTGGGACTGAAGTTCGCCATTAATGCGGTTTGCCCCTCCGCACAGGCGTCGAGACAAGCGATGGCAGAAGACTGGTTTTGCAATTCACTCACTGTGAGTATGAAATCACGGTCCAGCGAACCTCTCTGGGCCAGACGAACTACTAATTCATCTCCGTTGGGGTGATAACCGGTTTTATGACTGGGAGAGGCCACATTGGCCTTGGCAAGGTCGCCATACAGAGTGAGCGTGATGTCAAACGGGTACTCCGCAGTGATGTCTGTCACAGTGGTCTGATGCGGTTGCAAACCACCCTGGGTGATCGGGTTGCCGTAGCGCGGTGCAATCGTGGTGGGCAGCATCAACCGGATCTGACCATGGTCCAACTGCAGCACCTGGGCATAGCGCACCGTAATGCTGCACTCTTCGCGCGCCATCAGGTTGCCCAACTCCAGCGTGTAGCTATGGTCCGCATTGCGCTCGAGCATGATGCTGGAGTTACCCTCAGAGATCGCTTCTTCGTAACGTGTGCGCGCGGTACTTCTGGCCGTGACCTCCCCTGTGAGTTGCTTGCCATTTAGTTCCACATCCACGCCCATCAGCACCGCGCCGAAGGGCAAGGGAAATGTGTACGTGATCTCCGTGTTGTTATCGCTCGAATTGCGATAGCGTTGCTGCAGGCTCATGGCCAGCAAGCGCCCCTTGATCGCTCCGTTGGCCTTCACGCCCAAAAGCATGAGGTTCTGGTCACCATCGCAAACTATCTCCGCTTGACGCAATGAAGTCATTTCTATTTCCCCTTTTCTGTGTGACAACTAAAACTCTTGGGACCGTTAAAAGGCGGAATGCGCTATTCCGGTTCCGTGGACTCCGTGATGGATGCATAGAGGGCCATCACCCCTCGCGTAAACGCCCTAACCTGCTCGGGCGACATCTGGGCTCTGCCGGGCTCGATCACCACCTCCAATCCGTCCGCCACGTACAAATGGCTCCACACCTCGACCGACCCGGCTTTCCTGACACGCGCAGGCACTGGTGCCTCCTCCCCCTGCAGCAGCTCCCGAATGCGGTCTAACGACACACCGGCAGCCGTCCATTTCTTGATCAGGAGCACCTGCTCTAGCTGCTTTGCGCCATACCGTGCTGCCCGGGTTTCACCAAGTGGCTTATCCACCAAACCGTTCTGAACGTAATAGCGCACCGTGCGGACCGGCAAATCGGCCAGAACACAAAGTTCACTGAGGGTGTGCTGATCAGGGTTGGACATACAAATTCTTTTTAGCCACTTATTTAATACAGTGTTAGTGTATCAATAGATTTGAAAATTGCAAGTCCCTGTTAATCCTCCGGGCTGTGGTTTACGCGTCCAAGGCAACTCACCCAAAGGCGGACTGCTCGATCAACGCCTCTGCTTTGTTCCATGCCAGCGCTTTCAACGCAGCGCCGCTACCGAACCATGCGCTGTCTATGCGTTCCGTACTCTTGGCGGAGCGCACATGGTCGGTGAAATAGGTGACCGCGTTAACAGCTCCCCAAAGTGTTCCCTTGGCAGTGGCAATGTCCTGTCCCAGCGCTGATTTGAAAAGCGACATCATCTGATGGACCTCCCTGCCTTTGGCCACGGACATTGGCTTTGCATTCAATACATCGTTTGGCATGAAAAGGCTCTCGAAATATCTCTGCGCCAACGAATCAGTCAAAGGAAGGGAAGCCATAGGGTTGACTCGCGCCAGAAAGTTTGACCATGCTTGGTCAATCAAACCGAGCGACTCCTTGACACTTTCATGGTCAAACTTTTTGCTGTGCTCAACCTTGACATGTCTACGCCGGTTTGCTGTCATGTCCTCAAAGGCAAACCCCAAAGTGTTCTGGCAAACCACACGAATGCTTGTGAACGAGACTGTGGTTGCCAATGATTTGTCGCAAGACGTTGCGAGTAACACGTACGCACCAAGTTGATCGGCAGCGTTTCCTGAAACGTTCGCCACCATACCGGTCCTGGCCAGTGCCCAAACCTTCCGGCCACCATCGAGCGCCCCTGCCGTTTCCAGCGTGTAGTGCCGTTGCGCCACAAGATCGCGA
>CAJBMJ010000403.1 GCA_903954045.1 uncultured beta proteobacterium
CCGCCCGTGGGCATCAAAACGAGCGCATCACCCCCTGCAATGACGTGTTCGACGATGGCCTGCTGGGGCCCGCGAAACTGCGCATAGCCGAATACGTCGTGAAGAATTTGGTGGTGGGGCACGAAAAATGCTATCGAATAAGGAGCTGCCAAAGCAACATTTACGGGCGTTAGTGCCCAATTTCACACTGAAAACTGCGTCCCCGTAATCTGACTGTCGCTATGGGCAAGGGGCCTATTGTCGGGGATGGCTTTCTGCGATGCGCGAAAGGCCAGCGGCGTCATTCCTGTTTCTTTGCGAAAGAATTTCACAAAATTGGTCGGATCTTCAAAGCCAAGCTCCTGGCCCACGGTTTGCACCGCTAAGTGGGTGTGGGCCAGAAGCCGCTTGGCCTCCAGCGCCACACGCTGTTGGATGACAGTCTTTGCGGGCACGCCAGTCGTGGCAGCACAAAGGCGGCTGAGGGTTTTTTCACTCATACCCAGGGTGCTGGCGTAGTGCTGCACTTGATGCTGGCTTGCAAAATTCAGTTCCAGCAGATTGCGAAACCGCCTGAAGTTGGACAGCTCAGCCGTGGCGTAGCTGCCGGGAGCCACGTCGAGTGATTGCCAATGCCACAAGCGCAACAACGTGCCGCTAAGTTGCAGGCGAAGCAAGGCATTGCGCAGGCCCACGTCGGTGGACAGTGCTCCATCCTTGTGCAGCTGCTGCATGCAACGGCTCATCCAGTCCTGCTGCTCGGCATTGAGGGAGCGCAGGCATAAAAGGTCGTCCAGCCTGGGCAGGATGTCCAGCCCATCGGGACGAAACACCACAATCCAACCCACCCAACTACGGGAGAAATCGTAACGAAAAATCTGCCCTGGTCGCACCAGCAACCAGTCGCCCGGTTTGGCGGCGATGGTGGAAAAATCCACCATGGGGCAGGTTTGCCCTTCTAGTACGCCAATGAGCCGATAAAAATCGGCTCGCTGCAATTGATTGAAATGATCAGCCGGAGCACGCTGTCGTAGCTCGTCAATAGACATTGCCTCCACGGCCAGGCGCGTGTCGCGGGGCGGGTTGAAGCCAACGCTGGTGATATCCGCAATCTTGGGCATGGCAAGATTTTGTCCGATTTTCACCATATTGAGTCCGGAATTAACCTCGCTTTAGTGCGCCACCAGCGGGAAACTTGCGCATCCCCTTTTCCATTGACCCAAGCACGCAAGGAACACCATGCCTCAACTCTCCCCCCGCATCGCCATCACAGCCGCGCTCGCATTGGCTGCCATCACTGGCACAGCCGCCTGGGCGCAATCCATGACCGTGGAGCAGGCCCGCAAACAGGTGGCCCCGTTTTATGACATGCTCAACCAGCCCGCTGCCAAGGACCTCAAGGCTTTGTCAGAGCAGGCCTTGGCACCCGACTGGAAGTCGTACTCCAGCGAAACAGATTTCAAAGGTCGCGACGGCTTTGTGGCGCAAGTGGGTGGCTTTGGCAAGCTCATCCCCGACCTGAAGTGGGACATCAAAGACGTGATGGTCGATGGCAACCGCATCATCGTGCGCAGCGAAGCCAGCGGCACGCCGGTGGGCCCCTTCTTTGGCGTACCACCCAGCGGCAAGACCTTCAAGATCATGACCATTGACATCCACACTATCATAGACGGCAAGGCCATCACGGCCCACCACGTGGAAGACTGGGCCGGCGCGCTGCGTCAACTCTCGACCAAATAAATAGGCAAATTCGGGGGGGGCCCAACATGCGATACTTGGTCCCATGTGGTTGAAACACCCACTCCTGCCTCCAGGGCTGAGCATTTGGCGCTCTGTGTGTGTGGGTGTGCCTTCTCTGATCATGGCCGGCTTTGCATCGGCAGCATGTGCCAAAAACAGCACCAACATCTGTTTCACCACGAATGCGTCGCCGCTGACCGCCAACGTGGGCGGCAACAACTTGGACCGCGAGGTGGATAGATCAGGCCTGTCGCAGCGAGTATTGAAAAGTGAGTACGAAGCGTAAGCAGAGCGTTTAAATGA
>CAJBMJ010000404.1 GCA_903954045.1 uncultured beta proteobacterium
GATCTGCCACTGTTTTTGATTTGCTCAGTCGATCGTTTGGTGACATTGGCGGGGTCAGGGTTCAGAATCATGTCCATGGCCAAAACACGGTTCCTTTGTGCCAGATATTGCATCTTGCCAAGACTTTGCATGGGAATAATGTTGCCGCTGTACATGTCTTCAATAACGGCGTTTGTCTTTCCGATGCCATTCAAACCCATCCCGGCAATGCCTGCCAACATCAGCATTGCGATGCCAAAAGCAACGGCCAAGCGCACGCCGATTTTTAGATTAGTGAAGAATTGCATTGCGTCGAATTCCTATCGTTGATTTATTGATGACTCATAGGCTTTAAGGCTCACTCGATCTTATTGATCCGGCCCGATAAAATATGAACTTTCTTGAACTTGTCTACTCCAAGATTCATGGAAAAAGAAAACGCAAGAAAACAAACATTGGAACAACTTCACGAGAGGCGCAAGCAAGTCGTGAGGTTGCACAAGAAGGCACTTGGTGTCATGCAAATCGTGTCCATGACAGGCTTGAGCTACCCCGCGGTTCGCGCCTGCATTGACCTGTTCGATGCAGGCGGTTGGCCTGCTATCCGGCCCGCCTTGCGCGGACGCTCACCGGGTATGGGGCGCACCCTCACTCAGGTTCAGGAAGACTGCATCCAGCGAACCATTATTGACAAGCGCCCTGAGCAACTCAAGATGGACTTCTTCCTCTGGAGCCGGGCGGCTGTCGGCCAACTCATTGAGCAGGAATACGGCATCAAACTGCACGTTCGCAGCGTGGGAAAATATCTCAAGCGTTGGGGGTTTACGCCCCAAAAACCAATCAAGCGCGCCTATGAGCAAAACCCGGTGGCGGTGCAGGCGTGGCTGGAGGGTGAATACCCCGGCATTGAGCAGCGCGCTCGCCTGGAAGGCGCTGAAATTCATTGGGGTGACGAGACTGCGCTGGTCAACACCGATGTGCGTGGGAGAAGCTTCGCACCGGCGGGTAAAACACCCGTTGCATTGACCGTCGGTGGCACACGTCAAAAGCTCTCGATGATCGCCACGGTGACCAACCAGGGCAAGACCCGCTGGATGATTATTGAGGAGGCCTTTGATGCTGACAAGCTCATCGAATTTTTGGGCGCATTAATCAAGGATGCTGGCAAAAAGGTGTTCCTGATTCTGGATAACTTGCGAGTTCATCACAGCAAGGTCGTGAAGGCCTGGGTAGCAGAGAGAAACGAACAAATTGAGCTGTTCTATCTGCCCAGCTACAGCCCGCAGCTCAACCCTGAAGAGCGACTCAATGCGGACTTGAAGCAGGAGATGGGTAGAAAAGTTCCGGTGCGCACCAAGGCCAAGTTACGCGAGGCGGCCAACGAGCACATGGCGATGCTGGACAAAACTCCTGAGCGGGTGATCGGCTACTTCCAGGATCGTCGGGTGCGCTATGCAGCTTGAGACTTCATCGGGCCGGAGCAATAAATCGCTGAACGCGAGCAGGTCTCAACCTTCAAATTGACTCAGGTGTCGCTTGCGTGCCCCGTGCTGGGGCATTGGCGGGCGCGGTGCAGGCACTGACACTGGCACTGGCAGCAGGGCCTGTGGGACTTTCGTGAAGTATTACGCAGCCCCGTGGTGGAAAGCCCGTGCTGGGCCAATGTTTGACCGCGCGCGGTGGTGGTGCATCAGCTGTGCTACGGCGTTTTGTGCAGATTCCAGCGCCCCCTCTTGCCAGCCGTTCAAGCTTGACAGTGAATCGCTGGCAAAGAAAAGGGGCGCTGCGCCATTGCGAAGTTGATGTAAAGCGCTCTGCTTATCAATGGGCAGGCGCTCGGCAGCACCTTTTGCCCAGGGAACTCGTGACCACTGAACCACCAAGGGGTTACGTAACGGAAGCGGTATCTTCTCGGCCCTCATCAGTAGATGTGCGGCTGCGGAAATTTGCGAGTCACGCTCTAGGGAGAAATCGTTGA
>CAJBMJ010000405.1 GCA_903954045.1 uncultured beta proteobacterium
GGTGGTGCTGACACCCTTGGCCAGCCATTCACGGCAATGTTTTTCAATAGCATCCTGCTCCAGCAGCCCGTGGTTGGCCTGGCCGTCGGATAAAAGAATGACGCGGGAGATGCTGGAATCCAGCCCTTTTTCCAGCTGCTTTGCGCCATCTTCCCAACCACCAAAAAGATTGGTGCTTCCGCCGCTGTCCACCGTTGCCAGCAGTCGCTTCATCGCATCCGGTGATGTCACTGGCCCCAAGGGCATAAGTACGTTGACGTTATCGTCGTACACGACCACTGAAATACGGTCTTGCGGGGTCATGCACCCGGCAATGTGCTGGACGCATTTCAGTGCTTCGTGCAGCGGCTGGCCGCTCATGCTGCCGGAGCGGTCGACCACTAGCGACAGGCGCTTGGGCGTAACTTTGGACTTCTCTCCCTCTGGTTGTTCCGGTCCTTGCACGCGGACCATCACGTCGATAGCACCACCTTGAGCGGGGATGGCGGGTTTGAGAGGTGACAGCAGGATATTGGGCTGGGTGGGTTGGGTCATGGCAGTTCCTTTCCTTGTTTTAGGTCTGTCACAGCCACCGGTTTATGGCTGCAAGGAAAGTAGTTTGGGCTTCCACGGGCTCACTGAGTGACACCTGCGAGCTGGTCGTTTAACCAGTCGTTTTTGGGGGCAGTGGAACTACTGAAAAATACCCGCCATAAGTTGCCGGTCAGAGCGGCCGGAGCTGACACAGACCAGACGGATCCGCATGCCACGAAAAGCACTTAGATGACCACGCTTATTGGTTGGGACGTCCATAAGGCAGGACTGTCCGATTTGCGTCAAGTTATACCTCGCCGGGTGCCCGACCAAGGTGATGTACTGCTTGCGCCCGAGCATGTGGATCAGCTGCTCAAGCAATCCCTTCTGCTCAGCTCCCCACGTCTTGCGGTCTTGAAGCGCTTTGATAAGGATACCGGCGTTATCAGTAAGTGGGTCGAGGAGTTGCAACTGCAGATTGTTCATGGTTGCCCCTTTGGATGGCATATCTTTCAACCATCAGGAATCAGAATGGACTTATTGTTCGATGACAAAGGCTCACAGGATGAGCCTCGAAACCCAGCCGAATCAAGAAGCCTATGCTCCAGCACGCGACAGTATTGCCGCGACACCAAAATGGTCCGATAGTGATCGGTCTGGCGTAGTTCTATTTGGCCAGCGATTGGTCACATCCATCACCCATTGAGAATCAGTTTTGACGCAAATATGATCAATGCAGGCACATGGGTAAGAATCCCGCCGAATTGGGTCATTTGCTTCTCCGGTGATTGCTATCAGGCCTGCGTCTTCCAGCGCAGCTTCTAGTGCCTGACGATTGGACAATGATCCATAGTAGCGAGGCTTGCTAACCAAGTCCTGATTGAAGTCACCAAGCAGAAAAAATTCGTCTGTCGGATAGGCCTTTTGCAGAGCTTTCCAATCTTGAAGTTGCGTTTCAAGTGCCTTCTTAAAGGCAAACCCACCAGCGCTAGGGTTCCCTTCCCAGTTGTCCCCCTTCCATGGCAAAACTGTTCCATAAACCAAATACGGGGCTGAGTTGGAAGGAGTGACACGGACAGCTACGGTGCGCTTTCCGTCTGTTGTTTCAAGCTTTTCAAGCCTGTGCTTGGACCAAATCGTTACCCAACGATGCTCTGGCCCGTTCTTGCCATCTCGTCCGGGCAGCGATGAATGGTGAAACTCATGCCCTGGGCTGAATCCATCGTGAGTCTCCGTCAATACCCAAACATCGGCATTTTCTTGATCGGTATGCAAACGCATTGCACTGCGACGTTTTTCAGCCACAGGCAACTGAAGGTTCCAGGTCCCAACTTTAAAAGTCATACAACCCTTGATTGATTAAATTCAGCAAACCACAATTCGGCTCAAGCCACCCGACTGACGCTGTACCTGCACCCGCGTACCAATGCGCTCGGTCATCTCCAGAACGTGTGAAATCACGCCAACTTTGCGCCCTTGCGACTGCAAATTGTCTAGCGCGTCCATGGCAATGCCCAGGGAGTCAGCATCCAGGCTGCCAAATCCCTCATCAATGAATAGGGACTCGACGCGCACCCGGTGCGACGACAGCGATGCCAAGCCCAGCGCCAAAGCCAAGGACACCAGGAATGATTCACCGCCAGAAAGCGAGTGAACGGAGCGCACTTCGTCGCCCATGTCCTGATCCACCACCAGCAGGCCCAGACTGTCTTTGATTCGCTGAAGCCGGTAACGGCGTGTCAGACTTTGCAGATGTTGGTTTCCGTAGCTGAGCAAAATATCAAGCGTGAGCTGCTGGGCAAAGTTGCGAAACTTCTTGCCATCAGAAGAACCGATCAACTCGCTGAGCTGTGCCCAAACTTTGGAAACTGAGGCCTGCTTGTCGATGGTGACGCGAAGCGCCCCTGATGCTCCAAGACGCTCGTTGTCCTTGGCAATTTCCAACTTCAGCGCCGACAGCATTTCGGTCGCAGAACCCATGGTGACCGCGAGTTGCGCCAAGCTTTCTTGCAACACTTCCAGCTCTTCAACCACCGTTTTGGCAGCATCATGCTCAATACGGGAATTCGAACGGGTGGCAAGAACAGCCTGCGCGGTGGTCAAGGAGTGCTCCAATAGTTGAAGCGCCTCACGCTCACCAGTCACCCAGTCCTGCCCAATATTTAGCAAAGATTCCAGGCCATCCACACCATCCGGCACCAAGTCGAATTGCGCTCCCTGGGCTTTTCTTTGAACGTTGAAGTTGACCAACCA
>CAJBMJ010000406.1 GCA_903954045.1 uncultured beta proteobacterium
AGCGATGTCTCACTGACTTCGCCCAGCACAGCGAGATCGAGCAGATGGTCATCTCCCAATCTGGAGGCCCATTGTGGAAACTGGATTTGTAATTCGCCGCGCACCTTCAGACGGGCATCAAGTTCTACAAGATGCCGCTGGCCATAGTCAAAGGACACCGTTTCCACCCGCTGATAGCGCGAAAGCGCATAGGCCAGGCAGGTCGAAGAGTCCTGACCACCAGAGAAAAGTACAAGCGCTGAGGTGTGCATGGCCCAGATGTTAGACCAGCCGGAAAAGACTCAGATCTTTTCGTTCTTTTTGATCTTGGCGGGTGCGTAGGTCAGCACTTGTTTGGCCAAATCTCCCGGTGCCTGGTTGGGAGGAAGCGGGTCGTTCGGTGTGAGCTGGTTTTTGACCTGCTCAATCTGAATGGCACTGGCGCTGGCGGTCCACATGGTACGCAGATGGTCCATCAGCACCTGAGAGATCGGTTTGGGCGGCGGATTTTCCACCTTCTCTGGAGCCGGGCGCCGAATCGTCCAGTCTTTGGGGCTGGCTTCCTCGGTACCCTTTTTTACAGGGTCTTTCACGCTGGTAAACACTGGCTCACCTTCGGTCTGCTGAGTCCGGGGCTTGAGTGCTGGGTTGACCAGGTTCACCACCCCAGGGGTTGGCTCAACGGGAGAGTTGTTACTCACCGATGGATTGACCGGAGCAACTGGGATAACCCTATTTGCCCCAGACGAAGCCAGATCTGCGCCGGATGGGCGCAGGCTGGGGATTCGATCAATGGATGGCAGTTGCATTTTGGTTCAGGCCTTTGGGCCTCTCCGGTTACTTTTAGTAGTTGACGTACAGTTCTTAACGGCAGATTTAGACGGTTATTTAGGCCTATTTTTAAAAAAGTTGAAAAAACTGCTCGTCTGAATAAATTGTCAACGCAAAAACGCACGCATTTGGTGCAACTCTGACCCCATCGAAGCCCGCACTAAGGACAACCTCTAACCAGCGCCCGACTTTCCTGCCCATTTGATTAGCAAGGTCTCCAGGGTTGCCTTGCTGAAAGGTTTACTCATGAAGTCGTTCATGCCAGCGGCCAGGCAGGCATCCAGGTCCGACTCCATGGCATTCGCCGTGACGGCAATGATGGGCACCTGGCAATGCGGACCATCCGATGCACGGATGCATTTTGTGGCCTCAATGCCGTCCATCACGGGCATTTGCATATCCATCAGTACCACCGCATAGTTGGTTTTTTCGACTGCATCCACCGCTACTTGACCGTTTTCAGCCAAGTCAACGCTGTAACCGAGCCGCTCCAGCAAGGTTTTGGCCAGCTTTTGATTGACGGGGTGATCTTCCACCAGCAGCACATGCCTTTTACTGTTGGCGATCTGGTCTTCTGGCACAGTTTCTCCCAACACGGGGGCTGGCTTGCCTGACGCTTCGGGGGCCTGTACAGGCTGACGAGCGACCTCCGGCAGCTTGGCTTCTGGCAAGGACAATTCAAACCAAAAACAGCTTCCCACACCAAAACTGCTCTCAACGCCCATGGTGCCGCCCATGCCCTCGACAAGTCTTTTGCTAATGGCCAGGCCCAGGCCGGTACCACCAAAACGACGCGTGGTCGAGGATTCGGCCTGGCTGAAATTGGTAAACAGGTTCTGAATGGCCTCTTGTGAGATACCTATTCCGGTGTCGCGAACCTCAAACCGGACATTGTTACCAGCCGACTGCACCTTGACGAGCACATCCCCCGACAGTGTGAATTTGACGGCATTGCCTGCCAGATTGAGTAGAACTTGCCGGATGCGCGTGCTGTCACCCAACAGTCCCATCGGAAGAGCGGGCTCCACCTCGACCTTGAAGCCAATGGCCTTCTCTTTGGCTCGGTGTTCGAGCAAAACAGTGATGGAATCCAGCATTGCAGACAAGGAAAAGGGCTGGGAATCAAATTCCATCCGTCCAGCCTCAATTTTGGACAGATCCAGAATGTCGTTGATGATCGCCAGCAACGCCTCTCCTGAGGTCAAAATATTGGAGGCAAACTCTCTCTGCTCAGAACTCAACGGTGTGTCCAATAACAAGCCCGACATTCCGATGACACCGTTCATGGGCGTTCGAATTTCGTGGCTCATGGTGGCCAGAAACGCCGACTTGCCAGCGTTGGCCTGTTCAGCAGCGAGCCGTGCTGCAGCACTTTCAAGGGCAAGTTTTCGGAGCGACTGCTCATGCTGGCGTTGTGCCGCTTCCGTCTGACGCACAAATATCAGCAAACCCAGATACACCGTCAGAAATACCGGCACGAGCAGCCAAAACAAATTCCTCAACTGTTGATCCGTGCTCTGCACGGACGCAGTCCGGTCGGTATATATCTCCACCACGCTGATGACCTTGCCATTGGCACGCACCGGCATATAGGAGGAAACCAGATTCCGGTCGGTGAGTTCGCCGTCAAAGGAATTGAATTTGCCCCGAAAAGTCAGCTCACTTGCCGGTTTGCCTGCCAAAGCCGACGCGAAGCCAGCATTTTTTGACTTGTCTTCGCCCAGCTGGACCGGGTCTGACGAATAAACAGTTAAGCCCTTGAGGTTAAATATCTTGACTTTGACAATGTCAGTCGACCTGTCGAACCGACGCACGCGTTCATCCAGATCCCGCAAAAATGGGTTGGTCAAAATGCTTTGGGGGGCGGAATCCGGTGCTGGCAACAGTGCGCTGACATCGGCCCAGGCCTCATTCACAAACACCGTGGTGATCGCCAGGTTGGCAGCCTCTGTGGAACTCAAAACGCTTTCATGCGTGGCGCGTTCGACGAACTTCCAGGTCAAGCCCAAAGCTGTAGCTATGGCGACAAATGCGATCAGCGCAAAAAGTCGGACCGAATGGCTGGGAAACAGCGAATTGAAGTTGGAGCTCATCTACAGATCCATCAGTAAGTAGGCGGCGTCCACCACCAACGACGAGGGGAAACGCACCTTCACAATACAACACACAAGCCTATTCAATCTTGAAGACTTGTGGAGCAGTGTACTGTCCCAAATGATAAAGGCCTCCGAGTATCACTACTTGGAGGCCTTTAAACTAAGCAATGGTGCCGCTTGTCGGAATCGAACTGACGACCTACCGCGTACAAGGCGGTTGCTCTACCAACTGAGCTAAAGCGGCGTGGGCCATATTCTAACCCAAGCGATACTACTTAATTCGCGTCAACGATGGGCGCGAACCACCAGGTCCCGGGCGGGTTGGCTCCGGTTCATCTTCA
This sequence comes from uncultured beta proteobacterium, assembly GCA_903954045.1. Taxonomy (GTDB): domain Bacteria; phylum Pseudomonadota; class Gammaproteobacteria; order Burkholderiales; family Burkholderiaceae_C; genus Allorhodoferax. The sequence continues at coordinate 3,248 of CAJBMJ010000406.1, forward strand.
GATTTTGAGGACACACTGGACAAGGTCGCGGTCTTCCCGGTCGCAGGCGCGGCAGTCACTTCAGTGGACGCCGCCAAAGTCGGGAAAGCCATGCCTTGGCCGTTTTCCCTTGCGTAAATCGCCAAAACGTGGTCCACCGGCACCAGAATGTCCCTTGCCACGCCGCCAAAACGGCCTTTGAATTCAATCAGATCGTTCCCCAGTTTCAAGGCACTGGTGGCATCGAAACTGACATTAAGGACGATTTCACCGTCTTTCACGTACTCGTTGGGCACACTTACCCGCTCGTCCACCAATACTGCAATGAAAGGTGTCAGACCATTGTCTGTGCACCACTCGTACAGCGCGCGAATCAGGTAGGGGCGGGTGGAGCTTGCTTCCACTCCACTGGTGTTGGCGTCGGTCATGGCTCTTACTTGCGCATGACCTTTTCAGAAGGTGTCAGCGCCTCAATATAGGCTGGACGAGAAAAGATGCGCTCGGCGTACTTGAGCAAAGGTGCCGCATTTTTGCTGAGGTCAATGCCGTAGTAATCCAGGCGCCACAGCAGCGGTGCAATGGCAACGTCCAGCATGGAGAAGTTGTCACCCAGCATGTATTTGTTCTTCAGGAACACAGGAGCGAGTTGCGTCAAACGGTCGCGGATATGCGAACGGGCTTTCTCCAGCGCCTTGTCGTTGCCTTTCGAAGCGCGCGCTTCGAGCGTGGAAACGTGAACAAACAGTTCTTTCTCAAAATTGAGCAAAAACAGACGAACGCGGGCGCGGTCTACTGGGTCGCCGGGCATGAGTTGGGGGTGCGGGAAACGCTCATCAATGTACTCATTGATGATGTTGGACTCATACAAAATCAGATCGCGCTCCACCAAGATAGGTACTTGCCCGTAAGGATTCATCACACTGATGTCTTCAGGCTTGTTGTACAGATCAACGTCGCGAATCTCGAAGTCCATGCCTTTTTCAAACAGGACAAAACGGCAGCGGTGGGAAAAGGGGCAGGTTGTACCTGAATACAGCACCATCATGGCAAGAGACTCCTAAAAATTAAAAAGAGTGGGTTGCCAAAGCGAACCCACTCCGAAACCACCGGGGGTTGCAAAACGCAACGCCCCGACAGTACAGTTTTTCTTACTTGACTTCTTTCCAGAAGGAAGCGTTCAAGCGGTAAGTGAAGAATGTCAGGACGCAAAGGAACAACAAAACCCAGATGCCCAGACGTACCCGGCTGTCCTGCGCAGGCTCAGCCATCCATTGCAGGTAGTTCACCAGATCACCTACTGCTTGGTCATACTGTCCTGGGCTCATGGTTCCAGGGGTCAACTGCTCCCAACCTTTGAGAATATGCTCTTCATGACCCGGTGCACCTTTGGTTTCAAAGATGGGAACACGCTTTCCTTGCAATTCCCAGAGCGCGTGTGGCATCGCTATGTTGGGGAAAGCCAGATTGTTCCAGCCAGTGGCCTTGGTGTCATCTGGATAGAAGGTACGCATATAGGTGTAAAGGTAATCCGCTCCTGTTCCTTGTCCGATAGCAGAACGCGAACGGGCAATCACCGTCAGATCAGGAGGATTGCCACCAAACCAGTCTTTGGCTTGCTTGGGATCAATAGCCGACTTCATGGTTTCACCCACTTTTTCGGTGGTGAAAAGCAGGTTGTCCTTGATTTGCTGTTCGGTCAAACCGATGTCCTGCAGGCGGTTAAAGCGCATGAAAGCCGCGGAGTGGCAGTTCAGGCAGTAATTGACAAACAGCTTGGCACCGTTTTGCAAAGATGCCATGTCGGTGGTCTTGCCAGGAGCTTTGTCCCATGGGATACCGCCAGTGGCAGCCTGCGCACCGGCCCAGAATCCCAGAGCGGCGAATAAAGTGATCAGTACTTTTTTCATTTCTCGTGTTCTCCGGCTCAATGGGCAGTGAAGTTGACGCGGGCGGGCACCGGCTTGGGCTCGCCAATACGACTCCACCAGGGCATCAACAGGAAGAAGCCAAAGTAAAACAGCGTACCCACCTGGGAGACACGCTCGCCCATCGCTGACGGTGGTTGAGTGCCCAAGTAGGCCAGGATAACGAAGTTGATCACAAACACCGCATACAGGTATTTGTGCCACTGTGGACGGTAGCGAATGGACTTCACCGGGCTGTAGTCCAGCCATGGCAGGAAGAACAGAATAACCACAGCACCACCCATGGCGACCACGCCCCAGAACTTGGCATCAATGGACAGCATCATGGCGGTCACTGCCAGAGCGCCACCCACAATCACGCCCTTGAAGATGCTGGGCATCTTGAGCTTGAGTGCGCTGAAGACGGCCGCACCCAGCACGCATGCAATCAGCACATACATCATCTCGCTGGTGATGGCACGCAGCATGGAGTAGAACGGCGTGAAATACCAGACCGGCGCAATGTGCAGCGGCGTCTTCAGTGGGTCGGCAGGAATGAAGTTGTTGTACTCAAGGAAGTACCCACCGAACTCCGGCGCGAAGAAGATAATGGCAGAAAACACCATCAGGAACACGCTCACACCGAAGATGTCGTGTACGGTGTAGTAGGGGTGGAAAGGAATTCCATCCAGTGGGTGGCCATTGGCGTCGCGGGGAGCGTTGGGGCCTTTGATTTCAACACCGTCAGGGTTGTTGGAGCCCACTTCGTGCAGCGCAATGATGTGCGCAGCCACCAAGCCCAACAGAACCAGAGGCACGGCAATCACGTGGAAGCTGAAGAATCGGTTCAGGGTAGCGTCGCCCACCACATAGTCACCCCGAATCAGCAAAGCCAAGTCAGGACCGACAAACGGAATGGCAGCAAACAGATTCACAATCACCTGAGCGCCCCAATAGCTCATTTGGCCCCAGGGAAGCAGGTAACCCATGAAGGCTTCGGCCATCAGTGCCAGGAAAATACCGCAACCGAACACCCAGATCAACTCCCGTGGCTTACGGTAGCTTCCATATATGAGGCCACGGAACATGTGCAGGTACACCACGACAAAGAACGCAGAAGCGCCTGTGGAGTGCATGTAACGGATAAGCCAGCCCCAGGGCACATCGCGCATGATGTACTCAACCGAGCCAAAAGCCAGCGCTGCGTCAGGCTTGTAATGCATCACCAGAAAAATGCCGGTAACGATCTGGATCACCAGAACCAGCATGGCCAGCGAACCGAAGATGTACCAGAAGTTGAAGTTTTTGGGCGCGTAGTACTCGCCCATGTGCTCGTTGTAGAGCTTGCTCAGAGGGAAACGGTTGTCGACCCAGTTCAGCAACTTGGCTGCTGCGGGTGCGTTAGGGGAAATTTCTTTCATTTCAGCCATGTGATGCTCCGTGCTGGGGTTCAGGCTTTTTTGTCTTCACCGATCAGCAACTTGCTGTCGGAAAGGAATACATGGGGAGGAACCTCCAGATTGTCTGGAGCGGGCTTGTTTTTATAGACCCGACCGGCCATGTCGAAGGTGGAGCCATGGCATGGGCACAAGAAGCCGCCTTGCCAGTCGTCAGGCAGGGAGGGCTGGGCGCCAATCTGGAATTTGTCAGATGGTGAGCAACCCAGGTGGGTACAGATTCCGACCGCCACGAAGACTTCAGGCTTGATGGAACGGCCTTCATTGCGGGCATACACAGGCGTAAATTCCTCCGGCTTGCGCTTGGATTCAGGGTCAGCCAACTGGTCGGTCAACTTGCTCAAGGCTGCCAACTGCTCCGGCGTGCGACGAACAATCCATACCGGCTTACCGCGCCACTCTACCGTCAGCTTCTCACCGGGCTTGAGGTCGGCAATATCCACTTCAACGGCGGCACCTGCGGCCTTGGCGCGCTCGGACGGTTGAAAGGTGCTGACAAATGGAATGGCTGTTGCAAGACCGCCAACGGCACCAGCGCATCCGGATGCGATCATCCAAGTGCGTTTGCTGGAGTCGATCTCAGGGCTGCCGACAAGGGTTTCACTCATGGGAATCCTCAATGAACTTCACTACTAGGGTAACGCTCGATTGTAGCTGACCGAAGTAGGGGCTTTCTGCAAGGAAACTGTCAGACAAACGTCCTGTGGAGCCAAATTTGGTGACAATACGGGCCACTTTCACCAATCAAAGAAGGCAGACACTATGGGAATGATGCAGGAATTCAAGGAATTTGCGGTTAAGGGCAACGTCGTCGACCTTGCAGTGGGTGTGATTGTTGGTGCCGCTTTCGGCAAGATCGTCGATTCGGTCGTGGGCGATCTGATCATGCCGCTCATTGGAGCTGTCATTGGAAAACTTGATTTTTCCAACCTGTACGTTGTACTAGGCTCCATCCCCGCGGGCACCGAAAGCAATCTGGCCGCCCTCAAAAAAGCGGGCGTTCCCATCTTTGCTTACGGCAGTTTCATTACCGTTGCGGTTAACTTTGCCATTCTGGCGTTCATCATCTTTTTGATGGTCAAGCAGATCAACAGGCTGAAAAAAGAGGCTCCTGTGGAAGAGGCGCCTCCGGCACCGGTGGTAACGAGCGAAGACGTGCTGCTGCTGCGCGAAATTCGCGACAGCCTCAAGAAATAGCAGTCAGGCTGCGCGCCATGGAAATGGCCTCCAGCAAGCTGGAGGCGTCGGCAAGACCTTTGCCGGCAATGTCGAACGCGGTGCCGTGGTCCGGGCTGGTTCGCACCAATGGCAGTCCCAGGGTAACGTTCACCCCTTTTTCCACGCCAAGATACTTCACCGGAATCAGGCCTTGGTCGTGGTACATGGCAATGACCACATCTATTTCCGACGGATGATCCGGTCGGTTCCGAGCACGCATGAATACTGTGTCCGGTGGCCAGGGGCCGCTGAGCTGACAGCCCTGCATGCGCGCAGCCTCCATGGCAGGCAATAAAACATCGATTTCCTCGCGTCCGAACAAACCGCCCTCCCCCGCGTGGGGGTTCAGTCCAGCCACCGCCATGCGAGGCGCACGCCCCAGCACGGATGACAATGCCTGGTGGGTAATCAGCAGGGTTTGCAAAACATGGCTGTGGGTAATCGCATCGAGCGCTTCGCGCATGGAAACGTGAATGCTGACCAGAACCGTTCGCAATTCGTCGTTGGCCAGCATCATGCGCACCGGGACTTCGTTGATCGACTTTCCCAGATGGGCTGCGGATGCAGCTTGCAGCAACTCGGTATGGCCCGGGTAGGCGCTGTAAGGCAATCCCGCGGCCGCCAAAGATTCCTTGTGCAGCGGCGCAGTCACGAGGGCAGCGATCCGTCCTGCCAACGCGGCATCGGCTGCCCATTGAACACAGCGACCGGCGAACTCACCGGCAATCGCACTGACCTGCCCCCAGGGCACTGCCTCCATGGGGCTACCCACCTGAAAAACCGGCACACACCGTGGTGGAATGTCTGCAAGATCCGCCAAGTCCGCTATTTGCGCGACGGACCAAGCTGGATGCCCCGGCTTTTCCAGCAAGGCGCAGGCCCGGCGCATGACTTGAACATCGCCGGCGACAAAGCAGCCTTCCAAAACCTGAGGCTTCTGCGCAAACGCCTTGGCAATGATTTCCGGGCCAATGCCAGCGGCGTCACCCTGCGTGATAGCGATCCAGGGGATAGCAGAATTTTGCATGGTTCAGGCGGGGTTATCGATATCGATAAATTGGTGCGCCAATCCCAACTGCGCAGCAACATGTGCCGCTACTGCTGGTGCGCCGTAACGTTCTGTCGCATGGTGGCCGCAAGCAAGGTAGGCCACGCCGGACTCGCGCGCAATATGGGCCTGGGGTTCGGAGATTTCGCCGGTAATGAATGCATCGGCCCCCGCAGCGATCGCCGCCTCGAAATAGCCCTGCGCGCCACCCGAGCACCACGCTATTTTTTTGATAGCTTTTCGTGCAGTATTTACAAGGGTTACAGGCCTGTTAAGCACTTTTTCTACATGCCGGGCCAAATCTGCCTCCGAGTCAAAACTGCGACCAGACTCCGCTTCACCCAGACAACCCAGCGATTGCTCACCGAAACGTCCCGCCAGCCCCTCCAAGGCGACCAGCCCCAGGCGCTGTCCCAATTGGGCATTATTGCCCCACTGTGGATGGGCATCCAGTGGAAGGTGGTAGGCAAAAAGATTG
>CAJBMJ010000407.1 GCA_903954045.1 uncultured beta proteobacterium
CACCTGTAAAAGGCGGTGAGCCTATGCCGGGTTCAAAAAATCACTTACGCGTATCCCCCCAAATCGTCCACGATGGCGCTGAAACAGCGTCCACGATCAATTTGAAATGCCGTCCACGATCACGCTGAAATCGCGTCCACGATCAGCCTGAAACGCCGTCCACGATGGGCTGAAATATGCATTCAATGAAAGGGGGGCATTGGCCCCCGTTTTGCTATGGGAGTTACAAAAATGGATGCCACGGAAGAGTTGGGCCAATGCCTCAAGTCCGCAGGGGTACACCCTAGCCAGATAGATCCTGTGGTGCTGCATGAGCGCGGCGACATATTTCCGCATTTGGAGGCTCCGAAGTCTCTGGTGCACTTCGTAACGGGTAAGCCAGACCCTGAAATTCGGACCTCTGGCTTGATTTTGCAATTGCCTGACTGCGACCTTGTCAGTGGCTGGCTGGGTAAGGTTGTCGCTCGTACAATGGAAGAGCGGCTGCGGGATTAGGGTACCGGCAATGTGTGTAGGTATGTTTGTAGGTAAATCAATAAGGAAGAAATGAAAAATCAAGCATTCATGCGGGTTTCAAGGCATCTTAGTAAAGACGTCCGCCCGCCAGTTAGTCAATGAAAACGGCCCTTCGGGGCCGTTTTTCATGGCCTATCCAACAACCTACCCCACATAAATAAAACGCTTGCTTTAGCTATTACTGGCCACTTTGCGGTCACCAATTAGGCTAAGGTTCAGTGGGGTGGGGTGCCTAAAGTTCGCCGTTTCCAGACAAAGGCGAAAAAATGGATTGCAATGTTTTGGTCTGTAGAAAATAGATGAGGATGCTAATGAACGATATGAAATCCTCGGATAGTCAGATGGATCTCAGAAGCGCCTAGCGTTCAAAATTGCTGATCATCGCCACACTGAATAACTTACCGTGAACGTCATCCCCATTCGCTACATCAATCCAGTGTTTCGCCCACCCAGTGAGGCGCAATCATTGATATTGCCTGTCACCAATGGATGCTCCTGGAACAAGTGCACCTACTGTGAGATGTACACGGCCCCACAAAAGAAGTTCAGTGTTCGTGAAGACGAAGAAACCCTGAATTCAATTGGTCGAACGAGGGAATTGTTCGGGGACCAGATTCACAGGGTCTTTCTTGGCGATGGTGATGCCATGGTGCTGTCTACGCGACGCCTTATGACGTTGTTGCAAGCGATCAAAGACAAGCTCCCTAAAGTTCGACGCATCTCGACGTACTGCTTGCCCCGGAATGTCCGAAACAAAACAGTGCAGGAGTTGCAAGAACTGCGTGAGGCCGGATTGTCTTTGGCCTATGTGGGCGCAGAGTCTGGTGATGACCTGGTCTTGCAGAGGGTCAACAAAGGAGAGTCCTTCGACAGTACCCAGGTCGCCTTGGAGAAACTCGGTCAGGCTGGAATAACCCGGTCTGTCATGCTGCTCAATGGCCTTGGCGGAAGGGCCCATGCCCAACAGCACGCGATCAACTCTGCGCGCCTTGCCAATGCAACACAGCCAGAGTTTCTTGCAACCCTTGTGGTGAGTTTCCCTCAAGGGGAAGATCGATTCAGAGCTGGTTACTCCGAATGGGAGCCACTCAGTCAGCAGGAGCTTTTTGAAGAGATGAGGCAGTTCATTGAAACCTTGGAACTCAAACGAACTGTTTTCAGAAGTGACCACGCCTCAAACTGGTTGGTGCTCAAGGGTGTGCTGGGGCTGGAGAAAAATCGTATTTTGCAGGAGGTCACAGATGCGATTAATCGGCCGCAATCTGCTCCTTTGCGTCCCGCATGGCAACGGGGCTTGTAGTTGCCCTAGTTCCGCAGGCCATAGTGTTTACCGAAGGGTAGACAATATAGGGCTGGCACAGATTCAAAGCCAGTTAATCACAACAAGGAAAATCCAATGGCAACTGCAAAGAAAGCTGCTCCAAAGGCTGCTGTACCCGCGAAAAAAGTAACTGCTCCTGCAAAGACACAAAAGCCTGCAGCAAAAGCACCGGCCAAAAAGGCCGCTCCAAAGAAAGTGGCTCCCAAGCAAGCTCCAGTGTCCAAGACCGCAAAGGCCATTGCCAAGCTGACAGCCAACATTGCAAAGTTGACCGATCGCAAGAACAAGATTGCTGCAGAGATCAATGCACTTCGTGATCAACGCACTGCTCTGAAAACTGCTCCTGCTGCTGCACCCGTCGCGTCTGCTGCACCCAAGGCTAAGTCAGCTCCGAAAGTTGCACTAAAGAAAGCAACGATTGCAGCACCCGCCAAGAAGGCCAAACCCGCTGCAAAGAAGTGATCTCACCGCGGTGAGTGATTCCCGAAATGGAAATGGCCCTCAGGGGCCATTTTTCTTATGGTGCGCCCGGCAGGGCGCACTTACTTGGAGGTGAAAGTCCTCTACTCGCCCGGCAAGGGGAAGAGTTAGCCGAAGGCAAGGGTTTCGCGGGCGACTGCGAGTCTGAAGGAAGTCCGATGGCAAAGCGCTGGCCTGA
>CAJBMJ010000408.1 GCA_903954045.1 uncultured beta proteobacterium
CAATGTCGCCGCCGCGCTTGGTGTCGTCCACCCGTGAGCCAAACAGGCGTACTGTTGCTTCTGAACCAAAAGTTTCCGCAACGGTGGCTCGAACGGTAGCTTGTTGTTGGGCGGTAAGGCGCATGCGGCATTATTCCACGCAAGCGCTCGCCCGACTGAACGGTGGGGGGGGATCTGTGCTAAACCTTGAGGCCGGGTGGTGGTGAACTACTTGTTGAGTTGGTTGGTCAGCGCATTGGCTTCTTGAGCAATTTGTTCAATGCTCATGGTTGGCAGCCGGTGTCTGCTATGGCTTTTTTCATGAGTGACAGATTCCCTGAGTTTGGTGGACTAGATCAATGTTGATCTTTAGCCCTGCTTGCCCATGCGGCAGCGAATGGGTTTTACCCCGCCTTGCGGCCAATACCCTTGCTTTCTATAAGGATCGCTTGCCAAAAGCAGGAAAAAACTGGCGTCAAGCCCATCAAGGAGACAGGTTCCGTCATTTAGGGACAAAGGTCCAGGCGCTAGGTGATCAACTGCCGGGAACCCACGCAGACAGCAGCAGCGGGCTGATGGGGTCATTGATGTCGATGCCCGGCAGTAGTTCATATTTGCCACTGCTTTGGCGGAGCAACTTGCGCTCACGGTCACGAAACCGGGCGCCCCGGGTGCGGCAGTGCCCTGCTTCGCTGACATAGCCATGCACCTCGTCATGCGCTTGTAGTTGAACCACCCAATAGACTTCAAGTCGGTCCAGGTGTCGGGCAAGGTTCGTGACATCTGCGGCGTCTACAACTGCCAGTGCAAGGTATGTCCAAACGTCAGGGCCGTATCTTTGAGCATCACGGCGCATACGCATATTTGCAGAATTTCCCGCTCGCAATTGGGTGCGATGCAGGACACAGCGTTTGAAAATGTTGGCGGACTGCCCGACATTGATCTTGCGCGTGACTCGGTTCAGCATGGCGTAGATGCCCGGCTTTGCAGGTAGCAGTGCAATGCCATCGACCGGAAGTGTCTGAAATATATCGTCAATGACAGCAGGCATGGTGCGCTCCTGAGGCATGAAGGCCGGTGTGCATTGATTCGGTAACCGTTCAAGCATCTGCGCGTTGCAGGGCGGCTTTTGTGAGCGCGTTTCTTTGATACTTTTCTCATGTAATTCTCTTATGAATTGCTGGCCCAAATGATGAGCTGGCGGTTTACGTTTTTGTGAAATTTCAGGTGACAGAAATAAACCAACTTAACCAACTTAACCCACTGAAATGGCATGGGGCGAGACCGTCGTGAACGACACCACGGCGGTCTGCCCGACAGCATTCAGTGCGTTTAGTGTGTTTAGTGGGTCTCTGCGTCAGGGAGCGCCACACTCAAGTCTTTGTTGACGATCCAAGTTTGGCGACCGTCGCGCAGGTTTCCGCGGTCGATGCGATAGCCCTTGTGTGGGCGACCGCGGTTCTTCTCGACCCATCGCCCCAGAATTCTTGAGTTTGTTCGACCGTTCTGTCCGGCAATTTCGTCCAAAGCGTCGTGCAGCAAGTCATTTGAGAGAGAACTTGCACCAATAGCTTTTGCCACGGTCGTTGGGAGATTGCCGAAGGTGTTGTGCCACGCGGTCGTGAACGCACTGAGCTTCTGCGCTTCCGGGTCATCGTTGGCCTGTTTCACTACGACCGCAAGCGGATCAGCGAAGTCAGGCATCCCGCCAGCAAGGCTCGCAAGTTGTGCGATCCAAATGACGGGTTGGCGAACGAGGTCGTCCCACAACTCAAAGCTGGCGGTGCGTCCCTTACCTAGGCGTGGAGCGCCGGCAGTGATGTGCGCGCGAACGATGGTCAAAGCATCAACAACAAGCTGATGGCGCTGGCGCAGGGTAACTGCGGCTGGATCGAATGCAAACTCTCTGGCAAAGGGTGTTTCAGATTTTGGATCGATACGCGACATCAGAATGCGGCGCCACGTATCCCCGGTCAGGCGAATATTGTTACCCGTGCATATGAACATTGCCCGGTTGGGAAGACTTGCGGTCTCGCTCACCCCCAATATGCGGTCGGAGTAGGTCGAGGCTGTCAAGAACGAGTCGATAGACGCGCCACCCAACGGTTCACGCAGGTTGTCCCATACCACCACACGGGCACCCTCACGCAGTGATGCAAAGAGACGCTTTCGCATCTCCTCTTCTAAACCAGCGGGAGACGATATTGGGGGTTCACTTCCCGTCGCAAGAATTCCCAGTACCTTCGCTAAAAGTGTCTTGCCACTTCCTGCCGACGGCGCATCGAACGCGAAACCGGGCGCGGTGGGTAATGTTCCGCGCAGTACGGCCGTCAGCATGGCGGCAAGCGCAACACCACGGTCCTCGGGGCCAACGAAGGGAAACTGTGCGAGCGGCTTCCATAGGCGACTCAGGGCTTGCAATGCGTGACTTTCAGTGGGCGCTGATGGTACTCGTGGGTTGTCGTCTGAACCGAGGTAAAGCAGACCTGAGGATGCATCGTAACGATTTCAAGCTAAAGCCTTTTCTCACCTTCAGACAGCTGGGACTTCCGTGACGGCTGTATCGCTAGTCAACGCCCTGAACGCCAACTTGCTGCCCCGCCGGATAGTGCAATCCCAAGGCGACGTACCAACGCCTGCTGTTGCAAGGCTTGCGCAGGCGTTGGCCATAGCCACACAAACACAATTCATCCCCTTGCAACTACAGGCAATTGGTGTAATCCGGCCAAGATCCAGATTGAAGTGCAGCGCAGCGACACTCTGTTACGCGTGTATGGTCGGTTGCTGGCGCGGTGGGATGTGCCAGGCTGGCAGCGTGAAGTACTCAATGATCGGCATCAATGCCGCATGGCTTGTGCGACCGCTCCGATCCACTAAAGCCGCTGCTGGATGCGCTGGACCAGTGGACGATTCTGCATCGGCAACAAATTGCGGATGGCTCCGCCACGGCAAAGCGCTGGACTAAAGCCTATGGCGATGAAGCGTACTAACGCGTTTCGTGGGATATGGGCTATTGCCGATCAACAACAACCATATTGAGAATCAGATTCGATCAATTGCCACCGGCAGAAACTACTGCTACTCGCAGGTTCCCTGCGTGCGGGCAAGCGTTGCGCGGCCATCAGG
>CAJBMJ010000409.1 GCA_903954045.1 uncultured beta proteobacterium
AGGTCGTAAACCACCTTCCACTGCTGCACAAACTTGGTCTGGATGCGGTTGTATTCAGCTTCGCGCAGCACCTCTTTGCCGATGGACACGCCACCGACAATGAGGCCAATGGCCGCCAGCACGATGGATACTTCGATCAAGGTGTATCCCGTCTGATGGTGCCCGCGAGTTTTTGAGAGTCGGGAGATCATGGTAAAGCTCCTTATTGGTTCATCTTGTAGTGGGCAATGACGGTAAGAACCTGGTCTTCGTCCTTACGGCTGGCATCAGTCACTGCGGCACTGGCACCCGAGCGGGCGGCCACCTGCTTTTCGGTGTTGTTGCCGGCCCATTCAACGCCGGAGACACCAAAGGTTGCATGGGTCAGACCGGCCTGGCGAAACATTCCCTCTTGCGCATCGGCCTTGCCGTCAATCATCTGGTCCAGCGCACGTGCGATGTCAGGGGTGAGACCCGAGATAACCATCACGTTGCCCGAGTTGGACGAGGTGGCGGGCTTGTTCCATTGGAAGCAGACCTGTATTTCCTGCGGGTTGCCATTGCTGTCGAGGTAGACATAGCGGGCCTCTTTGCCCTCGGTGCGGCCGGGTGGCATGCGCACGCCATGGCGGTCCATCTCGTCGTACAGAGTGGCGATCGGCGCGGCACGCGCAGTCAGGTTCACTTCTGTAGAGTCGCAAATGGCGGCGGGTTCTGTTGCGGGCGCTTCGCCGCTCTTACTGGAGACACCAGCAGAGGCGGTGCCATTGACCATGTAGCTCGGCGCGGTCTGGCTGTCGCCCAGCACCACACCGGTACGCGAGTAGTAGCTGTTGTAGGCGCTGGACCACGGATCAATGAATTTCTGTTTGATCTTCGTGTATTCGGCATCGCGCTGGAGGTCTTTGCCAATCGACACGGCTCCCAGAATCATGCCGATCACGAGTAACACGACCGACATCTCAACCAGCGTGAAGCCCGCTTGCGCCCTCGGGGCGTACTGGGGATTTCGACTGAATAGCTTTAACATTTGAGCACCTCTTTTGAAATAACACCTGATAACTGATCCGCCGCCGCTGAACACATTGCTGCGACACGCGGTGCGACTGGCAAACGGCCCTTAAACATCACTGGCCCCGGCCCTATTGGTTCATCTTGTACTGGGCCACCACGGTGATCACCTGGTCTTCGTCTTTGCGGGATGCATCCGTGACAGCCGCTGAAGCGGGGCTTCCCGCGCCTTGCACAAAGGTGTTGTTGGCTTTCCATTCGACGCCGGCGGCGCCGGCCGTACCGTTGGCCACGTCGACTTGCCGGAACATGCCCTCTTGCGCGTCGGCCTTGCCGTCAATCATCTGGTCCAGCGCCCGTGCCAGGTCCGGGGTCAGGCCCGAGATCACCATCACATTGCCCGAGTTGTTGCCCGTGACGGTGCCAGAGGCGTTTGGGGCGTTCCACTGGAAGCAGACCTGTACTTCCTGCGGGTTGCCGTTGCTGTCAAGGTAGAGGTAGCGGGCTTCCCGACCCTCGGATCGGCCGGCCGGCATGCGCACGCCAAGGCGGTCCATTTCGCTGTACAAAGTCGCAATCGGAGTCGCCCGCGTACCAGTTCCTGGCTGAGCTGTGGTTGAGTCGCAGATGGCGGCGGGGAGTGCAAGGGCTGAGGTGTCGCCGGTGCTGCCCGAAGTTCCACCGAATGTGGTTCCATTGACCATAAAGCTCGGTTGCGTCTGGCTGTCGCCCAGCACCACGCCGGCGCGCATGAAGTAGCTGTTGTAGGCGCTGGCCCAGGGGTCGACAAACTTCTGCTTGATCTTGATGTATTCCGCATCGCGCTGAAGGTCTTTGCCGACTGACACGGCGCCCAGGATCAAGCCGATCACGAGCAGCACCACCGACATCTCGACCAGCGTAAAGCCGGCCTGGGCACGCGCTTTGCGCTGCGGACTGGGAACGAACTTTTTGAACATTTGAATACCTCTTTTGAAAAAATGCCCACCATCG
>CAJBMJ010000410.1 GCA_903954045.1 uncultured beta proteobacterium
ATTTCAATGCACTGGGGCAGGGCGCTACACCGCAAGCTCCTCGGGCGCCATTGATTTGCGCTGCGACAACGGCACTGCGGTGGATCTCAATTTCAGTCTGCTTTCCGAGACCCGTGGTTTTGCATATGGAACTTCCGCCACATTGCCGGTGAGCCTGGTGTTTGGAATGTCCCATGCCGATGCCCGTGCCTATTTGATGGTACCGGCCGGGAGAACCTTGAGCCTGCGCCCTGAAGAACAAACCCTGGTCCTGCAATGAGCGTTGTGTACGACGATGTGGACTGCGTAGTCATCGGCGCGGGAGTTGTAGGGCTGGCCGTGGCGCGTGCGCTGGCGCTGGCCGGGCGCGACGTCATGGTGCTCGAGGCCTGCGGCGCCATAGGCACCCAAACCAGTTCGCGCAACAGCGAAGTGATTCATGCCGGCATTTATTACCCGGCAGGGTCATTGAAGGCCACTTTGTGCGTCCGTGGCAAGGCACTGCTGTATGGCTACTGCGTCGAGCGCAACGTGCCGCACCGCCGCTGTGGCAAGTTCATCGTGGCCACCACGCCCTCACAGGTAGCGCAGCTGGAGCAGATACGGACCAAAGCCCAGGCCAACGGGGTGGACGATCTGGTGATGCTGGATGGGGCGCAGGCCATCGCCATGGAGCCGCAGCTGCAGTGCCTTGCTGCCTTGCATTCGCCCTCTACAGGCATTGTGGACAGCCATGCACTGATGTTGGCGCTGCAGGGGGACTTGGAGAATGCGGGCGGCGTTTTGGCATTGAATTCGCCTCTAGCCCTTGCAGATATTGCACAAGGCGCTATTCTTTTGGAAGCGGAAGATGGCACCGGCCTGCGCGCCAGGTCAGTGGTCAACGCCGCGGGTGTTTCTGCCCCTGCATTGGCTTGCCGCTTTGCGGGTTTTCCGCAGCCACTGGTGCCCACCCCGCATTACGCCAAAGGAAGCTATTTCAGTCTGTCTGGCCGTGCGCCATTTTCAAGACTCATTTACCCGGTTCCCGAAGCTGCCGGGCTGGGGGTGCATCTCACGCTGGACATGGGAGGGCAGGTGCGCTTTGGGCCCGACGTGCAGTGGGTGGACAGTCCACAGGACCTGGAAGTGGACCCCGCTCGGGGGGATGCGTTCTACGCCGAGGTGCGCAAGTACTGGCCCGCCTTGCAAGACGGTGCACTGTTGCCGGCTTACGCCGGTATTCGTCCCAAGATCAATGGCCCGGACGAGGCCGCGCGAGATTTTTGCATTCAGGGGCCCGCAGACCACCGCGTGCCAGGCTTGGTGAATCTGTTTGGCATCGAATCGCCCGGACTCACCAGCTGTCTGGCCATCGGAGAAAAGGTCTGCGCACTGCTGACCGAATAAGGTGCTGGTTCAGGCTTTTTTTGCCTTGAAGTCGCGAATGGCCAAAGCCGCTTCCCGCACCAGTGCCGGGCCTTTGTAAATGAGGCCGGTGTAAATCTGCACCACGTCCGCGCCGGCTTTGATTTTGCTCACAGCGTCTTCGCCACTCATGACGCCACCCACGCCAATGATGGGAAAGCTTTTGCCCAGTGCCGAACGTAGCTGCGCGATCACCGCGTTGCTCAGGGCCAGCACCGGTGCGCCGGACAGCCCGCCGGTTTCCTCTGCATGAGGCAAGCCTTTGACAGCATCGCGGCTGAGGGTGGTGTTGGTGGCAATCACGCCCCAATCGTTGTTGGCCTGCCCCTGGGTGTTGGTGCCGTAGCGTTTAAGCGTGGCGGCAATCACGGCAACCTGGGCTTCGTCCAGATCGGGGGCAATCTTCACAAATATCGGTTTGCGTTGGCCGTGGGTGCGGGCCAGCGCTTCACGGCGCTCGGCAATGGCGCCCAGCAAGGCGTCCAGCGCCTCATCACTTTGCAGCGCACGCAAATTTTTGGTGTTGGGGCTGGAGATGTTGACCGTTACGTAGTCCGCGTGCGGGTATACGCCGTCCAGACAGGTGAGGTAGTCGTCGGTGGCCTTCTCTATGGGCGTAGCGGCATTCTTGCCAATGTTCAGCCCCAGCAGAAGGGCGGCGTTCTTGTCGCGGCGCAACGATGAACGCTGCACATTGGCTACAAATGCCTCCAGTCCGTCGTTGTTGAAACCCAAACGGTTGATCAAGCCTTGCGCGCCAGGCAGGCGGAACATGCGGGGCTTGGGGTTGCCGCTCTGGCCTAGTGGGGTAACGGTGCCTACCTCCACAAAGCCAAAGCCCATGGCGCCCAGCCCGTCAATGCAACGGGCGTTCTTGTCCAGCCCGGCGGCCATGCCCACGCGGTTGGGAAAATGCAGGCCTGCCAGCTCCACTGGGTCATCCACGCGGCCGGCGCAGTAGGCCAACTTGAGCGGGTTGCCTTGGGTGGCGGCAAGCCCCGCCATAGTGAGGTCGTGTGCCACTTCGGGGTCCAGACTGAACAAAACGCGACGGGCCAAGCCGTAGGGTACGAGAGACATTGGATAATTCCTGCAGTAATTCTTCAACTCCTGCGATTGTCCCCGATGACCACCTCCCAAACTCCCGCCGCCGTGCCCACGCTGACCCAAGACGAACTCAAGACCCTGGTCGGCCAGGCCGCATTGAAATATGTGGTTCACGGCGAGATAGTGGGTGTGGGCACCGGCTCTACCGTCAACAAGTTCATTGACGCGCTGGCCACCATAAAAGACCAGATCAAAGGCGCAGTGTCCAGCTCGGTGGCCAGCACCGACCGCTTGCAGGCCCTAGGCATACCGGTCTTTGACAGTAACTCGGTAGAAAAACTGGCGGTGTATATCGACGGGGCCGATGAAATAGACGGCCAGGGCCATATGGTTAAAGGTGGTGGCGCGGCGCTGACCCGCGAAAAAATCGTCGCAGCCCAGAGCACCAAGTTTGTCTGCATTGCAGATGAGTCCAAACTGGTCCAGACCTTGGGCAAGTTTCCACTGCCGGTAGAAGTCATCCCCATGGCCACCCAGCGCGTGATGGCCCAGTTTGCGGCGAAAGGCGGTGTGGGCAAGGTGCGCATGAAAGACGGCGCACCCCTGGTAACCGACAACGGTCAGCACATTGTGGATGTGACCGGCCTGCAGATTGCCGACCCACGCGCCTTTGAAGCCGAGGTAAGCCAGTGGCCGGGCGTGGTGACCGTGGGTGTGTTTGCTTTTCAGAAGGCCCAGGTGTGCCTGCTGGGTACGGCGCAGGGCGTGAAAACGCTGGAGTTCTGAAATGGAATTTTCCGAACTGATCAAGGCACGCAAGAGTATTCGCGGTTACCTGCCAAAGCCAGTGCCGCGTGCTGTCATCGAAGAGATTATCGAAGTCGCCAAGTGGGCTCCATCTTCCATGAACACCCAGCCCTGGTACGTCCATGTGATCACTGGTGAACCCCTGGAACGCATACGCAAAGGCAATACCGACAACATGCTGGCGGGTGTGCCGCCCAAGCGCGACTTCCCCATGAAGGAGTCGTATGAAGGAGTGCATCGCAAGCGCCAGATTGATATCGCTGTGCAGCTTTTTGACGTTATGGGTATTGCGCGTGAAGACAAGGAAAGACGCACGGATTGGGTCATGCGCGGTTTTCGCCAGTTTGACGCTCCCGTTTCACTGGTGCTGACCTATGACAAATACCTGGAGCCTGCAGCCATCAGTCAGTTTGATCTGGGCGCGCTATCCCATGCCATCGTACTGGCCGCCTGGGAACGGGGCTTGGGCTGTGTGATCAATGGGCAGGGCATCATGCAGTCCAGCGTGGTTCGAGAGCATGCGCGCATTCCAGACACCCAGAACATCATGATCTGCATTGCCATGGGGTATCCAGACCACGAATTTGTCGCCAACGGTGTGAAGTCCGTTCGGGAAGATGCCAGCGACTTTGTGACTTATCTCGGATTCGATGCGCAAAAATAGCTGACGCGACCGACCACTTCAGCGAAGGGGCAATCTCCGCCCGTGGTTTAAAACGTGATCCCAGCTGCGCCGTGAAGGTGCTGTGCATGGCGCTACTTTGAAGCGCGTTTTGTCGATATTGCAGACGATGTTTGCGTCTGCCTGATGGTGTTGAATTCACGCATATGCCGCAACAGCATTGCCATCTCTGATTAGCAACTGCATCAGCTTGGGGTGAATAAACAACTTTTCACGCCCAACTACCATCTCTTCCAGCACGCCGATATCTACCAGTTGCTGAAGATGGCGAGACGCAGCTTGACGGCCAGCAAGACCCTTGTCCACCAGGTTCTGGATACGGCAATAAGGCCGATCAAATATCAATTCGACAAGCTCTCTGCTGTAAATTTTGGGTGCTGCCTGCTTTACATGGGATACGGTCAAGGCTGACAGATTGCGGATCGCTGAAATCTTGTCTGTGGTCCAAAGCGCCGTGTCTGCAACCCCTTGAAGCACATAAAGAATCCATGGCTCCCATGCCTTGTTGCGAGTGACATCCAGCAGCAGCCGATAGTATTCAGCCCTATTTTTGATGATGTAGCGGCTGAGGTAAAGAATTGGCAGCGTTAGCAAGCCTTCCTGGATCAGAAACAGGCTATTGATGACCCTACCTGTGCGACCGTTGCCATCGGTAAAGGGATGGATCGCTTCAAACTGGTAATGCCCCACCGCCATCCTGATCAAAGGATCGACATCACGCTCCTCATGCAGATAGCGTTCCCAGTTGGCAAGCTTGTGCCGCAGCACGTCCTCACCGGCAGGCGGGGTATAGATCACTTCTCCTGTTGCCTGATTGGCAAGTGCAGTGCCGGGAACACGGCGCACCTGCATCTCAATGCCCTTGATACGGGTACAAACCTGTTCTGCAGTGCGCGTGTTCAATGGTGTCTGCTTGAGTGTTTTAAACCCCTCCAGCAGGGCACTGCTATGGCGCAATGCTTCACGGGTCGCCGGGTCAGCATGCTCAGAAGAACTTTGGTACTGAAACAACCGGTCTGTAGTGGTAACGATGTTTTCAATCTCGGAGCTGGCCTGCGCTTCCAGAAGCGGCAACGCGTTGATCAGCACCCCTTGATTTGGAATCAGCTCTGCCGCCTGCTTTAGCTCGGCCAACGCCGCGCGCGCCGTAATGCACTGCTTCAGTACCGCACGCGTTTCCACCTCTGCAGCAGGTGGCAGAGGTGGCAAGTCGTTGTACGGTTGATCAGGTCGCCAATTACTCATGGTTCATTTTTCTGATTTTTGTAACACGTTCTGAGTTTATGTCGCCGGCGACGACAAATCAATCAAACACATCAGCCCCAACCGGGCATCAGGGCGAATGCGCTTTGCGCACACTGCCTGGCGGATAGCCAAATTTGCGTTTGACGGCGGTAATGAAGTGGTTGACGTGGGAGTACCCCAGCCGCTC
>CAJBMJ010000411.1 GCA_903954045.1 uncultured beta proteobacterium
GCTTGAGTTCAGGACTGTAGAACCGGCGCTTGGGGACTTGGGTGGTGCGAGCTTCGCTTGCAATAGTGTGCATGATGTTCATCGCGCACACTATCTCAACCTATTCGCAGTCCTTCAAGATGGGATGCCCAGCCGCTTACGTAAGGGACTCAAGTCAAACTTGCTGATCAATGCCAGCATCACAAAATTGCTTAACGCGAAGATTGATCCCACACTGAGGTCAATACCTCCACCCAACATCACGATAGTCATACCAAGTGTCACCAGCGATATCTCGCCCAATTGACCTGCCATGTCGGTGAACCCACTGACCGAAACAAAATTTGGCAGCAACGCTCCGAACAAGGCAACCGCGAACACCAGAAAGAAGAGCGGCACTGCGTTATCAATCCAGTCTTTGGTTAAGACTTCTCCTAGCAGGTGATCCGGGATTAACCGATATCTCCAGCGTGTGTAGACATCCTTGGTGTCCATAAGACTTCTATTTACTTTTGAGTTAAGCAAGCAGGGTGTGCGGTCTGGACCCGCATCAGTGTGATGACGGTCCAGACCCGGTCGCTTTCGGTTTAGTACGAGGCAGCCTTTACTTGCTCCATGCTCCAGCAGGAGGTTGCAGTCAGGTTCGACTTGTTGAGTTCGGTCAACGGGGAGTACAGAGCAAACGGGATTGCATTTGCCGTGGGCTTTGTCTGCAGCAGAATCTTGATGGCATTAACTAGATCGCGGTTTTGTCCAGGGACGTCGTAGCTGACATAGCCATTGAATGCACCTGACCCGACAGATTCACACGCGGGTCCACGACCGCCACCGTTTGTGATCAATTGCACCACGCCCGTCTTTCCCGCTTCCTTGATAGCTGCCGCTGCACCTGCATCCATCACTTCCCACATTCCTAAAACCGCACATAGATCAGGGTGTTGCTTGAGGACGGTACTGGTGATGGCGTGTGCCTTAGCTGCATCCCAATCGGCGGATTGATTTGATACCACCTTGATTTCTGGGTTGTTCTTAAACACATCCTCCATCGCCTGCAGTTCAATGGCGTTGTTCGGGTTGGTGGGTGTCCCTTGCGTGATGGCAACTTTTCCATTCTTGCCACTTCCTTTTCCGCAAGCCTTGACTGCCATGTTGGCTTGCATGCGACCGATGTTGTACCAGTTCGCACCCACGTATGCATTGGAGTTTTGCGAGGATTTGAGATTGACCTGAAGAACTGTAATTCCAGCTTCCATCGCGCGCTTCATCAGGCGTGCGTAGACCTGCATGTCGATGTTGTGCACCACTATGAGGTCAGGTTTCTCGCTAATCAGTTGCGTGATCGCTTGCGCACCCGCATCGGGGCTCCAATTCGGATCACGTATTGAAAATTTAAATCCATAGGTCTGAGCGGCTTTGCCCATTGCTTCAGCCCAAGCTTGTGGCAAATCAAAGCTCATGGAAACCGGGACGAATACCACTTTCTTCCCTGCCAGAGCCTTATTGAAAGCGATGGACTGGCCATCGTCAAACTCTGCCGCGTGTAGCGGTACCGCGGTCACCATTGCCGCTAAGCCAAGTGCCGCAAAAAATTTCGTACATTTCATGCAAACTCTCCTTCTATTTCATTGTTGAAAATTCATATGTCGCCTTGACGCGACGTTTGCTCATCGCGCGGGTTTACCAGCGAGTCCGCCACGATGGCGGCCAGCAAGATAAGACCTTTGACAATGTTTTGTTGAGTGAAAGACACATTGAGAATCGTCATTCCGTTGAGCATGATTCCTATCAGCAGAGTGCCCGCTATGACGTTGCGCACACTCCCTTTGCCTCCACTTAAGCTGATGCCACCTAGCGCGACGACGAGGATCACGTCGTAAACCAAGGTTGACCCAACGAGCCTGGTGTGTACTTCGCCGACGACTCCAGCGGTGACCAGTCCGGCAATAAACGCAACCATTGCGGTCACCACATACAGCGCCACCGTCAGGGGGCGAACGGCAATTCCGGCAATGCGTGCTGCGGCCAAGTTGTCGCCCACGGAGTAAACAAACCGACCGAACTTGGTGAACCGCAGTACAAGGTAAGCAAGTACTGAGAGCGTCGCCAACATCACAATCGGTGAAGGGACTCCCAGGAATTCACCGCCGCCGAGCATGCGCAGAGGCTCTGCGCCCTGTGTGAGGTAGTTCGAATCTGACTCCACCAATTTAAGTCGACCAAGTCCGTAGATGGCTGAAGACATTGCCAGCGTCGCAAAGAGTGGGGGAATTTCTACATATGCAATCAACACGCCCGAGATCAAACCGAATACCACCGCAAGCGCAGCGCCATACAGCAACGCAACACCCAACGAGGTGCCTTGACCAGTCAGCACGAGTACCCAGGCGGCGCACATGGACATGGTTGCAGTGATGGAGAGATCTATTCCGCGGCCAATGACAACCACCGCCATTCCGAGACCAAGAACACCAAGAATGGACACGTTGCGCACCAATGACAGCAGGTTTTCAACGGTCAAAAAGCCTTGCAGAGTGATTGCGAAGAGAACAAACAAGATGGCTGCAAGGATGAAAACGATTCCATCTTGACCTAATCGGGCCAAACCGAATTGCTGAACTTGGCTGGACTCGAAGTCCGCGAGACTAAAGGCGGTCGCGGAGCCTTGTGCGTTATGCGCTGCCATTCTTGTCTCTTTCACGCTTTAGTCCTTCTTGTTTTCAACATCATTTCTCGGGGCGGTTCATGCATCAGGCCTGAACTGTTCCAGTAACTGGTTTCGTCTTCTTTTCATCGCCAGCTTGCACTTCTTGTAGACTGATCGTAAGTGTATAAGAGCGACTGGTGATCTTACAAGTTAGTGTAAACCCTTGATTTTGAATATCGTTTTGTTATCACGTAACTAGGGTCGAGGCGTTCAACAGAAACATGGCGTGCTGTCTGTTGAGAGCCTTGATGGGATGCTCGACTCGACCTCATTTATCTTGCAGGACGGCCGACCGATAGCACCGTTCCCTACAGCACTTTGGGCGAACCAGCGACTAACGGTCGAGGTTCCCGCTTTCCTGAAGCGACTACGCGGCGAATGGCCTAGTCATCTGGCGCAGCGAATTGCTGGCAAGTTTAGGACCTCGGGGTCTTCGAGACATGTCGCTAGCGCAACCAGATCGGATTTCGCGGCGTCATGACGACACATCAGCCCTTGACATCGGGCCACGTGCTGACACGACCTCTGGCGCGGGAGGAAAGCGAAAGCAACGAGCCGTTGCTCCCCCGTCGACAGCTAAGACCTGCCCTGTGACGAAGCTGGCTTCTTCGGAAAGTAGAAAAGCGGCCACGGCGGCCACCTCGGCCGGATCACCTGGGCGTTCAAGCGCGTGCAGGTTGGAAAAATCTCGGTAAGACTGATCGGGGTCGGCCGAGTCCGCGACAATCTTCCGCAACAGCGGAGTCAGTATCGCGCCTGGCGCAATTGCATTGGTCCGTATTCCCGCCGGGCCGTATTCGATTGCCATGTAGCGGGTCAAGGCATCGACACCTCCCTTGGCCGTGTCGTAGGCTGCCCATCCTGGGAAGGCTGAGGTGGAATGGATCGACGATATGTTGACGATCGCTCCACCTGAACGCCGCGCCAGCATCCGCCGCACCGCAACCGAACAGCCCCAGAACGGGCCCATTAGGTTCACCGAAAACAGCGTCGCAACCTCATCGGGGTTTGGGTCATGCAAGGTGCCCGGTATGGCAAGGCCCGCATTATTGACCCAACCAAGTAGCGGTGCCAGTGCCTCGGCCCGGTCCGCTGCGGTTTCCAGAACTTTCATTTCCGTCACGCTACCAGTCACGACCTCGCCTCGATCAGCAGCCCAGTCGCGCGCTTCGGCGCTAAGGTGGTGGTCTCTTTCAATGCCAATCACGTACCATCCGTCGGTGATCAACCGTTCAAATATGGCCCGACCGATTCCGGTGCCTGCGCCGGTAACAACTACGCTTCGTTCTTGTTTCATCTGTTCACTCCGAATCCCTTTGGACTTCGATCCAATCGCTATTGGGTTTAACGCCTTACAAGTCAGTGACCATCAAAACACTTGACGTCAGATTTGCGTAGTCGGCCGTGCGGTTGACCGGAGCACAGGCCGCAAACAGCCGACGGCTCAATGGATCAATCGCGACCGAATAGGCGCTCAGCGGCGCCGTCTCGACGAAATCCAGAATCTCGCCACCCTCGCGCACCCTTGAGATGCCGCGGCCCTTCGCATCAGCGACCCAGAGAGTTCCATCGTCTCCGAGTGCTAGGCCGTCCGGCTCCATTGCAACAGTGGCATGGGCACGCTCCACGTCGAAGTAATCGATTGGGGCACCGAACTGAGCCCACACACGCCCTTGTCCGATCTGGCCACCGGGAAGAAGCTCAAAAGCACGAATGCGACCGGCGTAGGTCTCGGCAACGAGGAGTTCACCGTTCAGAGAAACGATGCCATTCGGAAAGTTGAACTCGCGGTCAAGCGAGTGAACATCACATTGTTCATCAACGAGCATTAGCGGCGTTGGCCCGAAGTCTGGACTTGGAGTTGACCCCATTTCACGGACACCTTATTGTTCTTACAGAAGGAGTCCAAGATGCCCAGTCCCAAACCGCCGTACCCGGCGCAATTTCGTGAACAAATGGTCGAACTGGTTCGTGCAGGCAGGAAGCCTGGCGAGCTA
>CAJBMJ010000412.1 GCA_903954045.1 uncultured beta proteobacterium
AACGCTGAAGCCAACCGGCATTTGGCGGAAATCCAGCGCATTGAAGAAGCCAAACGTCAACTGACGATGACCACGGAGGAAAAAATCCGTGAGCTGCGCCGTCAAGGCATGACAGAGTTTGAAGCCACGGAAGACCGCAAACGCCAGATTGTCGAGTTGCAGAGCAAGGCGCGTGATGCGCTGGCCGCAGGTGAATTTGAGCAGGCCAAACAACTGGCGCAGAAGGCCATGGATTTGGCGGTTCAAGTGGGCAGCACCCAGACCGCAGAGGCAAAGAAGGCGGAAGAAGCCAAGAAACAATCTGAGCAGGCGCACACCCAGGTCGTGACACTGGAGTCGCAGGCGCGTGAGGCATCGCGCAAACAGGAGTACGACAAGGCTGCCGACCTGATGCGCCAGGCTGATGCCCTGCGCGCAGAACTGGCGCAAAAGACCAAGGAGTCCGATGCGGCGATCACTCAGGGCAAGGACGGTGTCAACCGATCTATTCAAGCAATTCGGGAATCCGAGGACATTCTCGTCAAATCACTGGACGCTCAGGCTCAGGCGCACAAACAGGCAGCCCAAGCGGCAGTAGCAGCGCGGGAGCAGATCAAGCAGACCCTCACGGACACAGAAACCCAGATCGACCAGATCACCGCCAAGCTCAAAGATGGCTTGAAAGTCACACTGGACGCAGACACGACCCGGTTTGACAAAGCCATGGCTGATCTTGACAAGGCGTTGGCCGAGAAGGAACGGCTGCTGGTCATCAAGGCCGATCTGGAACAGGCCCAGAAAAAGCTCCAGGAATATGAAGCTTTGCTCAAAGAGGGCAAGACGCTGCCTGTCGACGCAGATGTCAGTCAGGCCAAAGCGGCGCTGGACAAACTGACCGTCTATGCCAAGCAAAACTCGCTGATCGAGTTACAGGTCACCTCTGAAAAAGCTCAAGCCTCGATCAACAATGTGGAAGGCATGATCAATGCACTGGGTCGCATCCGGACCGAGTCGCAGCACAGTGTGAACACCAATGCCGACGCGGCACGCTCGCAAATCTCCAGCCTCAACGGCATGAACACGTCGAGCACGCACACGATCTATGTGACCAAGGTCGAGACCAATGCCACGGGTGGTCTGGTGGGCGCTGGTGTGCCGCATTTTGCGGTCGGTGGTTCTGTGGCATCACCAGTTGCCCAGGCATTTGCCCGTATGACCGGTGGCTCCGTGCCGGGCTCGGGCGATCAGGACACAGTGCCGCGCACGCTGGACGCGGGCGCATTTGTGCTGCGCAAGGCAGCGGTTCGCAAGTACGGCGGTGATGTTCTGTCCAAACTGGCCAACGGTGTCTCAAGCTTTGGCATCGCACACTTTGCGACCGGCGGCGCAGTGACGCCAACCGGACCCACTTCCATCAAACGCAATCGGGATGCCTTTGAGGCGCAAAAAATGATCGATATGGGATTGGGTGCGATGCGGGAGTACACCAATTGGCTTCGAGCCCACTATGGCGCGGCGCTGAGCATCGACATGGAGTGGCAGACCATGAAGAGTTATGGCCAGCAGGCTGCAACTGACCGTCAAACGCTGGAGTCCATTCCCAATCGGTCCCAACTCACTGCCAACGAGAAGCAAAAGATTGATGCCATCAAAGGCACTTGGCGGCAAGCCATGGCGCAGCCACTGGTCTATGGTAAAGACCTTGAGCGAGAACTCATGGATTACATGGAGTTGCATCAGGGCGAATTCTTTCGCGGCGGCGGCATTTCCAGGTCCGACACGGTTCCTGCCATGCTCACTCCGGGCGAGTACGTGGTCAACCGGTCGGCCGTATCTCGGTTTGGCACCGGCTTTTTTGAGTCACTCAACAACCTGAGCCTGCCAGCGCAAGCCTTGGCCGCGCGTGTTCAGGGCCAGATCCAAGGTTTTTCCAGTGGGGGGCTGGTGCAGTCACTGGCTTCATCTATGGCTGTGCCAAGACCTGCATTTGCAGGTGACGCTGCACCGGTGCGCACTGTGCGGGTTGAACTGGCAGCGGGAAACCGCAGTGTGTCGGCCACGGTCGATGCCAGGGATGAGTCGCGCCTGCTCGACATCTTGAAACAAGCCAAAGCTCGGGCTTTTTAAGGGCGAATCCTCATGGAACTTAAAAACCTCTTCAGTGGGGCCACGTTGACCCTGCCTGACGATTTGCTGTGGAGCGATGAACACGGCTGGAGTCCAGTGGTCTCCAGCGTGTCTTACCTGATCACTGGTTCCCTCTTGGTGCAGTCGGCCACACGGCAAGCGGGGCGGGCCATCACCCTGGTGGGTGCCGCCGACATGGCATGGGTCGCGAGATCTGTTGTCAATGTTCTGCGCGACTGGGTGGCACTGCCACTTGACTCGGTCAGTGGCCGCTTTGAGTTGACGCTCACCGATGCCCGAGTTTTCACTGTGGCATTTCGTCATGCCGACGGGGCCCTTGAAGCCGAGCCCGTTACCGGGTTTCCAGCACGGTCAGAGGCGGACTTCTACCGCATCACTTTGAAGCTGATGCAAATCTGATTTTTATTTGGAATTGACATGCCCATTCTCACTGGCGACATCAAACTGGTCGCATCCCAAGTCATGGACGACGTGCCCGAGGGCGGTGGCGCACCCACAGCCACAGTCATCACGGACGGAACATCAAACGCCATCTTTCCCGATATCTCTGAACTCGACCGTGCTGGTGGTCGGGTGAACCTGCGCAAACTCCATGTCTCTGTGCAGACGATGGACACCGACACCTACATGGGCTCGAACATCATCGTCTCAGAGCCGCCAGCGGATCCGAATGTGAGTGTCACGCTGTTCAGCACCCGCGATACCTTTGATCGGCGTGACGCCGCATCGGCCAGGGTGGAGAGCTATCTCACCAAAGGGCCGATGTGGGGCGGCATGCTGCTGGAAAACCATATCGCTGGCCAGCGTGCCGTGCAAATTTTGCAGGGTGTGGATGCTGAACTGCCTCGAATCGGCCAGACCATGGTGCTGGTGCAAAACGAGGGGGCAACCAACGAGAGAAACCAGTACATC
>CAJBMJ010000413.1 GCA_903954045.1 uncultured beta proteobacterium
GATCCCGCTGACCCTTGAGCTCCAGTTGCTCCCGTCGATCCAGTGCCAGTTGGCCCTGTGGGCCCCGTCACCCCTGTAGACCCAGGTCCGGTTGGTCCTGTGGCACCTGATCCGGCTGCACCGGTAGGACCCACTGCACCCGTTGATCCACTGGGCCCGGTCGGGCCGGCTGTTGAAGCAACGGCCCAGGGTGCGCTGACAATTCTGACATTGGGTGACAAAAGCTCGCCCGCCACAGTCACCTCAAGATGCCGTACGGGCCCAAATGAATCAACCGGATTTCCCTGAAAGAGGGAAGCCGAGAGGGGCGAAACCGAACCAAGCAATACAGTGAACACGCCGTTTGTAACGACCACGGATTGGGTTTCAGACCAAGGCGATGCAAGGGGGTTGCCGGAACCATCCACGATGCGAAACGCCATGCTGAACGTGCCGCTACGTGCTACTCCCGCGGCATTGCCCAGGCGGCCCTGATAATTCAACAGCATTGGAGCACTTTGACTCCAGGCGCTAAACGCAGTGCCTAACCAAGTGACTGACAAGGTGCGGACAAAGGTTCTGCCTAGAAAATCGCGCCGTGATTGACTCATGTCTTCTCCAATAAATCTGGTTGCCTTTTCAGTGTATCTGAAATTGCCAATAAACAGAGCGCCGTTTCAAATTGCGAAACGGGGTGTTTTCGCTACCCAATCACAGCCATATCATGTTGAACGTCTGAATCCGCCACAGAACCAGGGGCCACCAATGGCGATAAAACCAGCTGCGGGCTTGCATGAAGCACCTTCAGTTCACGGGCCTTTTTCATGATAAACCAGTCAATCCCGTTTTGAATACCATCACGCTCTACCAATGCGAGCAGGCGCCTGGCTCCCTGAACTGATAGCAGGTAGGCAAAAGTTCCGCCCATATAGTCGCCCCACTCCATGTCCTTCAAACTGACAGCTTCATGGACAGGCGTTGCCGCAGTGCGCTCTGGTTGTTTCCAGTATGTCCACCCTAGTAGCACGAAATCAAAGTCGGAATGAAACTCGGCTAATTCGCCACAAACCGCAACCAGTTGGCCCTCAAAATCGTGGCAAGGCTTGGCGTCGTCCTCGAGGACCAGGTATGTGCCCCGCGGCTGGTATGCCAAATCACGCCAAATGCTGATGTGGCTGAGTGCACAACCCACAATGCCACGGCGGTAGGCAAAGTCATTGCCGCGAAAGGTATGCTCGATGTCCGGTGTCATGGCGAGCGTTTGTCCATCGATAGCGCTATGGCGTACACAGCGATCGACAAAGGCCGAGGACACTACTGATTCCATATGACCGACAAACGTGCTCCAGCGGTCCGGGCGGCGGTCCAAGTTCAACACTTTTACACTCAAACCCAACTGCATTTGATGGCCGCCAACCACCCGCGCCAGCGCTGGAAAAAACTGAAGTTCACTCAACAGACGGCGTTTCTGTTCTTGAATGGCTGTCAGACGGAGTTCGCGTTCGCCACCCAACATGGCCTCTTGCATGATCCGAAGGCTCAGATCGAAGTCGTGCAGAGGCAGCCGAATGAAGGCCTGGCCATCAAGATAGGTCTCCAGATTGGTGCA